>NZ_VIDT01000647.1 GCF_006519715.1 Ideonella azotifigens | reverse complement strand
CCGGCCTGTCGCCACAACATCTGGCTGCCCTGCTCAGTAATAGCCGGCGGGGCGCAGCGGTTCCACGCCGCCGACGTTGCCCATGTAGCTGCTCCACTGCTGGATCAGTTGGTCCAGCTGCGCCGGGTTGGTGACCGAGAGGTCCTTGTTCTCTCCGCGGTCGGCGCTCAGGTCGTAGAGCTCCCAGTGGCCGTCCAGCGGGCCAAACGGCGGCTCGGTCCACAAGGCCTTCCACTTGCCGTCGGCACTGGTCAGGTAGGCGCGGCCGTAGGACTCGTCGCCAAAAGCATCGGTGCGCACCGAGGCCGTACTCTTGCCCAGCAGCACGTCAACCAGCGACTTGCCGCTCACCGGGTAGACGTAGCGGTTGTCGTAGACGACCTTGCCCTTGTTGGCGTCGACACCGGTCAGCACGTTGATCGCGGCCGGCGCGGGCGTGCTGGGCGGCGTGACACCGGCGGCGGCCAGGATGGTGGCGGTGATGTCGGTCACGTGGGTGAAGACAGTGCTGTTGGCCGCGGCCTTCTTCTGGCCAGGCAGGTGCACGATCAGCGGCGTGCCGACACCGCCTTCGCCCATATAGCCCTTGGTCTGGCGGAACGGCGTGGCGCTGACCTCGGCCCAGCGCTGGCCGTATTGCAGGCGCTTGGCAGCGGCCAGGCCGTTGTCGGTGCCCAGCGTCGAATAGACAGGCTCGACCGCATTGGCCTCGTCGACCGGTTTGGGGTCCAGGCTGGCGGCGTTCGCGGGGAAGCCGCCGCCGGCGTTGGTGCCGATGGGCCAGCCTTCGGCGCCGTTGTCCGACTGGAAGATGATCACCGTGTTCTCGTACTGGCCGATGTCCTTCAGGTGCTGGACCAGCAGGCCGATGTTGTGGTCGAGGTTGTCGACCATGCCGGCGTAGATCTCCATGTAGCGCGCCTGGGCCTTCTTCTCCAGGTCGCTCAGGCTGCTCCACTTCTTGTTGTAGTGGCCCTGGCCGTAGTCGGTGTAGCCGTCGGCCACGCTGTGCACCGCGCTGATGTACCTGGCGCTGGCCGTGCCGTTGTTGGCGCTGGGCGCCGAGACCGTGAGCGTCTCCGCCTCACCGGCAAACGGCGTGAAGTCCTTGGGGATCAGGCCCAGGTCCTTCTGGCGCTGGATGCGGGCGGCACGCACTGCTTCGTAACCTGCGTCGTACTTGCCTTTGTACTTGCTGAGGTAGGGTTCGGGCACTTGCAGCGGCCAGTGCGGCGCGGTGTAGGCCGCGTAGGCGAAGAAGGGCTTGCCGTCGCCCTTGTGGGCGTCGATGTAGCCGATCAGGCGCTGGGTGTAGAAGTCCGTCGAGTAGAAGACCTCGGGCGAGCCGCCGGCGCCGCCCGGCTGCCCAGGTTGCCCGGGCTGCACATAGGCGCCGTTCTCGGTGTAGTTCTTCGAGCCGGCCGCTTCATGGCCGAAGTGGTTGTTGGCCGCGCCGCCCAGCAAGGCGTAGCTGCTCTCGAAGCCCCATTGGTCCGGCGTCTGGCCGATGGTGCCCAGGGCGACCGGTGCGTCCACATTGGCCACGTTCGAGCCCAGGTGCCACTTGCCGGCCATGTAGGTGTGATAACCCGCATCCTTCAGCAACTGCGCGACTGACAGCGCGCGGTCGTTCAGGTAGCCCTCATAGCCGGGCAGGCCCTTGCGCTCGTCGCTGGGCGCGCCCATCGTGCCTTCGCCAACGAGGTGGTGGTCGGTGCCGGAGATCAGCATCGAGCGGGTGATCGCGCAGACGGTGCCGGTGTGGTGGTTGGTCAGCAGGCGGCCGCTGGCGGCCAGTGCGTCGAGGTTGGGCGTCTCGATCTCGCCGCCGAAGGCGTGCACGTCGGAGTAGCCCAGGTCGTCGGCCATGATGAAAACCACGTTCGGCTGCTTGGGCAGGCTCAGCGTCTCGCTGTTGTCGTCATCATCGTTGCAGCCTGGCAGGATGGCCAGTGCGCCCAGAACCCCGACCATGGCCAAACCGATCATCGACCGGCGATGGGTTCCCCGGACTGCTTTTGACTTCCGCACTGCACTGACCCTTGGATTGTTTGTGGGAAGGCGAGTCTCGCGAGCGACATGCAGATGCGGAACGAATGAATCTGCGCAAGCAAATGCGAAGTGCGTTGATTGAATTTGGCGGCACCGGCTTGGCGATAATCGCGCCCATGTCCTTGCCCGATGCCGACTTCGACCGCTTCTTCACCGAGCACATCGTCGGCCTGCCCACGCTGGTGGACATGGGGCGCAGCGCGTCGGTGCGCCAGGTCTCGGACCGTGGTGTGCGCATTGGCGCCCTGGGCGAAAAGGCGCGCTTGATCGGCCTGGCCGGGCGCACGCTGCTGAGCCGCGACCCGACACGCGCCGTGGCTGGTCAGCCGTTGGCGCTGCCAGGCTTGATCGCGCTGCGGCGCAAGGTCCTGGTCGCCGGGCTGGTGGCCTGGAGCTTGCTCGTTGGCGGCACGGTCGCCGGAGCCTGCATCTGGTGGATGAAAAGCTGAACAGCATGACAAGCGTCTTCCAGGAAAGCAGTTTCCCCAGCGGCCACGACAGCCTGGTCATCGACCCGGTGGCCATGAACATCATCAACCGCGTGGCCGAAGGCACGATGCTCAACGGCGAGCTGCTGTTCAAGGGCGGGCTGCTGCTGCAAGGCACGCTGCGCGGCAGCGGCGAGATCGCCGGCAAGCTGGTGATCTGGCACACCGGGCAACTGCAGGGCAAGTTCCGCGTGCTCGGCGACCTGTACGTGCTGGGCCACCTGGGCGGCGTGGCCGACGAGGCGGACGCAACCACCCAGGTCGAATGCCAGGGCACGGTGCACGTGGCCAGCACCGGCATCTGCACCGGCTCGCTCAGCGCCTCGCGGCTGCGACTCTACGACGGCGGCGTGCTGCAAGGCCCGTTCCGCACCCTCAAGCACGAACGCTCGCTGCCGGTGCTCGACACCACGGCCTGAGCGCCGCTCTTCAATTTCACCAGCACTTCCAGCATGAGCGACTCTGACTCCCTGCCGCGCATCCCGCTTGGGCCTGCGCTGCCCGACATGCGCGCGCTGCCCACGCTGAGCGCGGCCCAGGTGCTGCAC
>NZ_VIDT01000646.1 GCF_006519715.1 Ideonella azotifigens | reverse complement strand
CCTGCGCTTCAAGCAGCTGACCACGCTGTCGCCGCTGCAGTTCCAGAAGTCCCTGCGGCTGCAGCACGCGCGCCGGCTGATGCTGGCCGAAGGGCTGGACGCCAGCACCGCGGCGCACCGCGTGGGCTACGAAAGCCCGTCGCAGTTCAGCCGCGAGTACCGGCGGCTGTTCGGCACGCCGCCGCGGGCCGACATCAGCCAACTCAAAGCGCCGGCCGATGCGACATAAGTCCTGAAACTGACAGCGCCGGTACTGCACCCGCGGCAAGGGACGCCTCGCCAGCGGCTGCGGTGCTGGTTAGAATCCGGCCCTCGGTTCCGAGGAGCGTTGCAAGGCCAGCAGGCCCCAGGCTCGGAACCTTCTGCTTTGCAACGGCGCTCACCCGCACGGCCCTGCGATCCATGGCCGTGGCGCCCAGGGTGAGTTGTGTCCCGCTTGTGCCGGTGCACGCTGTTGTTCATCCTGTTCGCCACCGCGGGTCAACCCTTTGACTTTCGGAGCTCCCCGATGAATGCAGCCACTCCCGCCAGCCAACTGCTGGCCACCGATTCCCACGTCATTGCCGACCTGTCGCTTGCAGCCTGGGGCCGCAAGGAAATCAAGATCGCCGAGACCGAGATGCCCGGCCTGATGGCGATCCGCGAGGAATTCGCCGCCAGCCAGCCGCTGAAAGGCGCGCGCATCACCGGCTCGCTGCACATGACGATCCAGACCGCCGTGCTGGTCGAGACCCTGCAGGCCCTGGGCGCACAGGTGCGCTGGGCCTCGTGCAACATCTTCTCGACCCAGGACCATGCCGCTGCCGCGCTGGTCGCCGCCGGCACCCCCGTCTTCGCCTACAAGGGCGAAACGCTGAAGGACTACTGGGACTACACCCACCGCATCTTCGACTTCGGCGCCAAGGGCACGGCCGGCGAAGGCCCGAACATGATCCTGGACGATGGCGGCGACGCGACGCTGCTGATGCACCTGGGCCAGAAGGCCGAGAAGGACCTGTCCGTCATTGCCAACCCGAAGAGCGAAGAAGAGACCGAACTCTTCGCCGCGATCAAGGCCAAGCTGGCAGTGGACCCGACCTGGTACACCCGCAAGAGCGCCGAGATCATCGGCGTGACCGAAGAGACGACCACCGGCGTGCACCGCCTGAAGGAAATGTCGGTCAAGGGCACGCTGCTGTTCCGCGCGATCAACGTCAACGACTCGGTCACCAAGAGCAAGTTCGACAACCTGTACGGCTGCCGCGAAAGCCTGGTGGACGGCATCAAGCGCGCCACCGACGTGATGATCGCCGGCAAGGTCGCCTGCGTGGCCGGTTATGGCGACGTGGGCAAGGGCTCGGCGCAGGCACTGCGCGCGCTGTCGGCCCAGGTCTGGGTGACCGAGATCGACCCGATCAACGCGCTGCAGGCCGCGATGGAAGGCTACAAGGTCGTGACCATGGAATACGCGGCCGACAAGGCCGACATCTTCGTGACCACCACCGGCAACAAGGACGTCATCCGCCATGAACACATGGCCGCGATGAAGGACCAGGCCATCGTCTGCAACATCGGCCACTTCGACAACGAGATCGACGTCGCGTCGCTCGAGAAGTACGAGTGGGACGAGATCAAGCCCCAGGTCGACCACGTGGTCTTCCCGGACGGCAAGAAGATCATCCTGCTGGCCAAGGGCCGGCTGGTGAACCTGGGCTGCGGCACCGGCCACCCCAGCTTCGTGATGAGCTCCTCGTTCGCCAATCAGACCATCGCCCAGATCGAGCTGTTCTGCCACAAGGACGGCTACGACGTGGGCAAGGTCTACGTGCTGCCCAAGCATCTGGACGAGAAGGTCGCCCGGCTGCACCTGAAGAAGGTTGGCGCGATGCTGACCGAGCTGACGGACGAGCAGGCGGCCTACATCGGCGTGCCCAAGCAAGGCCCCTACAAGCCCGACACCTACCGGTACTGACCCGGTTTCGCGCCCAGCGTTCGCCTCGCCATGTACGACGACGATGAGTTGCAGGCAGTGTCCGGCCCCGGGCTGAGCACCTTGCTGCAACAGTTCGGCTCGGGTGCTCGCGAGCGTGGCGAACGCTACGCTCGCGAGCGGCGGGTCGGCGAGCTCACACTCACTGAAGACCCGAATGCGAACCCCGGCTGGACGGTGGACGCCGAAGTGGGCGGCAGCTCGGGCAACTACGAGACCTGGCTGGACCTGGTGCGCGACGAAAACGGCCAGTGGTGGTTTGGCGCGGGCTGCGATTGCCCGGTAGGCCAGCGCTGCAAGCACGCGGTCGCGCTGTTGCTTGAGCTGTCAAGGCAGCAGCCTGAGGTCGTGCCACCCACCCAGCCCCAGGCGCCGCGCGCCACCTCGGCACCGGCGGCAACACCGGTGGGCAAAGCGGCGTCCCGGCAGCCGTCCGCCGAAGAAGCGGCGGCCCAGCGCTGGCTGGAAAATCAACAGTTGGTTCGGGTCAGCCTGTCTTTCAGACCCTCACAGCCCGATGGCATCGTTTATTTCGAACTGGCAGAACATCGCGGCCATCAGCCGGGCGAGCACAGGCTCACGCTGAGGCCGGCGCGCAGCAAATTGCTGAAGAAGACCGGGTTGCCGGGACGCTTGCAAAGCCTGCCCTCGCAGAACTTTCACGACTTCAACGCCCATGCCGGAGACCCGGATTTGCTGTTCCTGCTGCAGAACCTGGAGGCCATGCAGCACCTGTCCGGTTCGCGCTGGAACACCCTGCCTTGGGGCGTCCTGGCCGGCGCGCTGGCGCGACCCACGCTGGAGCGGGTCCTGGCCAGTGGCCGCGTGGTTCAGCGCCTGTCCGACGACACGCCGTCTGCACCCTGGCATTGGGGCCCGAGCCGCCGCCTGGACTGGACCTGGCAGCCCCTGGCCTCGGCCATGTGGGCGCTGAGCCCATGCATCCGGGACGCGCACGGCCAGGAAGCCGCTGCCGTGCCCTACCTGGGGCAGGCCAATCTCTATCGGGACGACGCCACCCACTGCATCGGTCCACTGGATCTGCAAGGCATCGCCGAGTCGCAGGTTGCGCAATGGCTGCGCTGCCCGCCCATGCCTGAGGCCTGGCTGCGCCAGCAGCCGGAACTGCGGGGGCTGCTGCCTTCGCTGCCGGAGGCCG
>NZ_VIDT01000645.1 GCF_006519715.1 Ideonella azotifigens | reverse complement strand
CCAGCAGGCCGCCGCCGAGCTGCTCACCGAGCTGCAGGCGCTGGGCCTGGCCACCGAAGCTTTGCCTGGCCTGCTCCCCGCGGCACAGCGCGAAAACCTTGCGCTGTCACTGCAGGATCGGCTGGTCTCGCTGGCCCGCACCCAGGCCACGCTGCAACAACACCGCCTGCAGGCCGAGCAGGCCGATCAGCAGTTGGCGCAACTCGCCAGCCGGCTGCACGACACCGTGCGTGTCAGCCTGCCGGCATGGCTTGCCAGCATGGCCGCGCTGCCCGCCGAACCCGCGCACGACACCGAACGTTTCCTGCTGCAAGAGCGCCTGCAGGCCGTGATCCACGGCCTCAGAAGCTGAGCGCCACCCCCGCAGTGCCGATTGATCCTCCGAAAGAACCGAGCTCACCATGGCCCTGACCCTGAACCTGCAAAAGTCCCAGGCCTCGCTGCAGCTGTGCCTGCAAAAGGCCGGCGTCACCAAGCCGCCCGTCGTCGACATGGCCTTCCTGCTGGACGTCAGCGGCTCCTTCGAGGACGAGCACCGCGAAGGCATCACCAATGACTTGCTGACCCGGCTGGTCCCGTGGGGCCTGACCTTCGACCCGGACAAGAAGCTCGACGTCATCACCTTCAGCCACACTGCTGCCTCGGTGTTCGAGGTCGGTGCGGTAAAGGCCGACAACTACCAGGGCTACATCGGCCGCGAGATCGTCGCCAAGGTGCCTGGCTGGTGCGGCGGCACCGACTACAGCTACGCATTGGAGCAGGCGCTGCGCGGCTTCGGTTGGCTCAAAGGTGCCGAGCCCGGCCTGCTGGGCAAGCTGTTCGGCCGCAAGGCCGAGGTGAAAGAGAAGAAGCGCTCGCTGGTGGTGATGGTCACCGACGGCGAGAACAACGACCACGCGCGCACCCGCCAGGTGCTGCGCGACTCCCAGCAGCGCGGCGACGAGGTCTACTTCCTGTTCCTCGGCATCTCCAACCAACCCGGCCAGTTCGGCTTCCTCGAAGCCATCGGCGACGAGTTCGACAACACCGGCTTCCTCGCCGTCACCAACCTCCGCCGCTTCGTCGCCCAGTCGGACGACGAACTGAACCAGTCACTGCTGCTGCCGGAGTTGTTGACCTGGTTGAAGCGGTGAGGTGAACGCATGAGGAGACATTGAAGTGACGCAACCTCTGCGCCCGAAGCCCGCGGCAGCGCCAGAGCCGCTGCCCCAGCTGCGAAAGTTCTCAGTGAGCTTCGCCTCTGGATTGCACGGGCTCATCATTCCGACGATCTTCTACCTGCCCATGCTGCTTCATCAGCTGGGCTGGGAGGACGCCGGACCGACTTCGTTTTCTGGCTCTGTCTCATGGACCTTCACCCTGGACCTCTATTGGCTGTGGCTGATATGGCCCTGCATCCAAATTTGGGGAGGGGCACCCGGGGAACGGCTTTTCTCGTTGGGATTCAGCCTGGGCTTGACAGGCTGGCTGCTGAGCTCACCGCCCATGCTGATGCTTACCGTGCTGATGACCGGTGGACATATCTAGAGTCACACGCCCAACAGCTGAACGAATTGCGGTTGCCGATTGATTGAAGCCTGGAAACACAGACCATGGTGACGCCCGTACACGTCGAAGCTTCGACCCAAGCGCGCTGGTCCAAACGCAGCAAGGCTTGTGCGATCCATGGTTGGGCTGTGCCCGCGATCTACCTTTTGCTCTTTCTGACGGCGATCATGGGCCTGGATCTAGGGCTGCTGCAGTTGAGGAACCTCACCATGCGCGTGACCGCAATCGTCTACTGGCTTTGGCTGGCCTGGCCCTGCACCTACCGCTGGCACTCAACGAATGACCCGACCAACTTCGTCACGGCCTTCTTTGTGGGGCTCATCGCTTGGATGGCTTGTCTTCCGATCATGGTGCCGGTCACGCTGATCGCCCTGGGCGACGGGCAAATCCACATGTGACCTACCCGCGAAATCGTCGCCGGGTTGCTCAGACTTGGTGCGGCAGTGAACCGACCGATGGTCCAGTCGCCCCCAAAGGCGCAGAGACCGCCGCCCGACGGTCCACCTGATGCACCACCCGCTGTGGATAGGGAATCTCCACGCCGAGCTTTTCCAGCGTGCGCCAGAGTTGCAGGTTGACGGCGGAGCGCACGCCGCCGGCGCCGTTTTCGGGGTCGGCGATCCAGAAGACGACCGTCAGCTCCAGGCCGTCGGCGGCGAAGTTGGAGAGTTGCACGGCGGGGCCGGGGTCTGACAGCACGCGGGGGACTTCTCGCGTCACGGCTTCGAGTTGCGGCATCAGCGTGTCCAAGTCAGTGCCATAGGCGACTTGAACCAGCGTGGACATGGCCACCCGCGAGTCGGCCAGCGAGGCGTTTTCGACGCGCTGGGTGATGAGCAACTCGTTGGGCACGATGGCTTCGCGGCCGTTCAGCGCGCGGATCACGGTGTAGCGCGTGGCGATGTCGGTGATGCGGCCTTCGAAGTTGTCGACCTTGACCATGTCGCCGATGCGCAGCGAACGCTCGGCGAGGATCACGAAGCCGGAGACATAGTTCGCCGCGAGCTTCTGCAGGCCGAAGCCCAGGCCCACGCCCAGGCCGCCGCCCAGCACCGACAAGGCGGTCAGGTCGATGCCCACGGCCGACAGCGCGACCAGCAGGCCGACGAAGATCAGCAGCGAACGCACGATGTTGGCCGCGGCCTTGCGCAGCGACAGCTGCTCGCCAATGGCGCCGGCCAAAAGCTTGGCCTCGATCGCGGCCGAAACCCACAGCGTGAGCACCAGCACGAAGCCACCGGACAGCAGCCCGTCCAGCAGGTTGCGCACCGAGACTTCGCTGCCACCAAGCTTCCAGCGGATCTGGTCCAGCTCTTCCAGCAGTTGCGGCAGCACGCCGGTGATCCAGCCGACCACGGCCAGCCAGGCAACCCAGGAAATCGTGCGTTCGGCCGCTCGCACCAGCCGTGAGGCGGGAAACGCGACGCTGAGCACGCGCACCGACAGGCGGATCAGCGCAAACGACATCAGCACCGGCACGACGATCTTGAACACCGCCAGGGGCAGGCCGAAGCCCAGCATGATGCGGCGCGCGGCAAAGGCCAGCGCCAGGGCCAGCGCCGGGAACAGCACGCCGTCCACGATGCGCCGGCC
>NZ_VIDT01000644.1 GCF_006519715.1 Ideonella azotifigens | reverse complement strand
TGCTCGCGCGCCGCTGCCTGGCGCTGCTGCATGCGGCGCACGCGCCAGACCATGGCCGCACCAAGACATGCCGTTTCCAGCATGTAGCCGATCTCCGGCAGCACCAGGAAGTCGAAGCTCGGCCACGGGTTGTGGCCGGCGGCAAAGGGCACGAAGAGCACGATCGTGAACAACACGTAGCTCGCGGTGCCGGCGGTGTAGAGCCTGGCGTCTGCCGCTGCGCTGCGCAGGCTGCGCCAGCTCACCGCGAACGCCAGCGCGGCATAGGCAAGCGCCAACACCCCGGCACCGGCCGCCGCGGCCTCCCCCCGCTGCAGCAGCAGGTTCAGGCCCAGCAGCGCCAGCAGCAGCAGGTGCAGGCGGTACACCGGCGGCCAGCGCTCGCGCAGGTCCAGGAACTGGGTGGCGAACCAGGCATGGGTGCACAGCACCAGGGAAACCGCCAGCACGGTGATGCCCTGGTTGAACATCGGCGCCTGGGGCCACAGGTAGGCAAAGGCGTCGCCACGGATCTGCACCAGCCCGGCGCCGTGCACCACCACCAGCGCGGCATAGGCCCAGTTGACCGGCGTCCTGGCGAGCACGCGGGTCATCACCGCCAGCAGCAGCGAGGCCAGCATCAGGCCCCACTGCATGCCGCTGAACATGTCGCCCAGCGCATTGCGGGCACGCCAGCCGGCGCCGTCGTCCAGCCGCGGATACAGCCGGCCGTCCAGGTGAATGCGGTAGTCCAGCTCGATGAGGTGGCGGCCTGGCGCGAGAGACAGCGGCACCGCGATGCGCGGGCTGGGCAGCAGACGCTCGGCATACGCCGAGTCCGCCCGCAAGGCCTGCAGCAGCAGCGGCGGACCTGTCATGCTGCCGTCTGATGCCACGGCCTGCTGGCGCACCGCCAGCGACAGTGCGTCCGGCACGCGAAGGTCCAGCACGCGCTGAAGCACACCGGGGCCGGCCCAGGACAGCTCGATGCGCAGGTGTCGCAGGCCGTCCGCCGCGGGCCTCTCGCTCATGCAGGGCTGGATGTCCGGACTGGCCTCGTTCGCAAGCAGCACACAAGGCGCCGCCCACGCGGGCATCGCCGCCGCGCCAATCAGCAGCAGGCTGGCGATAATCCGCCGGATCGCTCCGGTCGTCACGCCGTCAGGACAGTTCATTGCCAACCCAAGCTCCGGTCGCCGTCAAAGTGCTGCTCGCAGACGATCACGCGCTGTTCCGTGAAGGCCTCAAGCTGCTGTTCACCAGGGATGCCGGTTTCCAGGTGGTGGGCGAGGCGCAGGACCTGCTCGGACTGAGGGACCTGCTCCGCCTGACGCAACCGGACCTGCTGCTGATCGACTATCACATGCCAGGCGGCGACAGCTCGGCGGTGGTGAACCACCTCAAGCACACGCAACCCGGGCTGCGCATTGTGTTCCTGACCGGCAGCAGCGCCGGCAGGGTGCTCAAGCAACTGGCCGACGCCCAGGCCGATGGCGTGCTGCTGAAGGACAGCAGCGCGGCAGACCTGCTCGCCAACCTGCGCGCCGTGATGCAAGGGCAGCGGGTGATCCCCGCCGCAGTGGCCGCGCTGATGGCGCCGGGCGAAGGCCTGCTGACCCGCCGCGAGATGCAGGTCGTCAAGCTGATTGGCGACGGCCTGAGCAATGCCGAGATGGGCGAGCTGCTGTCGCTGTCGCCCAAGACGGTGGACAAGCACCGCGAGAACCTGATGCGCAAGCTGGAGGTCAACAGCGTGGCCCAGCTGGTGCTGAAAGCGCATGCACTGGGCTGGCTGACCAGCTGAGAAGCTGCGAATGCGCCGGGCGGGGCTCGGGGCTCGGGGCCGGGCGCTCGGCGGCCCATTGCGGTGACCCGGCCGCCCACCCGGAGCGCCGAAGCGGACACGGCAGCACTCGCGCAGTGCCTGCGGAGCGCCATCTATGATGACCGTGCGGCCGCCACCCAAGTTCTCGGCGAAGCCTCTTTCGGCAGCCTCGTGCTGGCGGTGGCGTCTTCGCGCCGCGGGGTACCCCCGCGGTTGATGGTTTGCCTGGTACTTTCGGGGCGTGAGCGGAGTGGCTGTTTGCCAATCAGCTCACGCATCACCCGCAGGTTGGGTGGTTGGCCGCTTCTTCTGCGAAAGACCTGCCATGAACCCCGTCCTGAAGTTGGCGCCGCTGGGCTTTCCCTGGCCGACCTTCGATCCCTTCCTGTTCTGCGTCTACCACGACGACGCGTACCCCAAGGCCAACGGCCGCTACGGCCCCGCCGCTTCGCTGGCCGGCCACTCGCTGGGGCAGGACTTCCACAATGCCGACGGCTGGCGCATGTACCACGGCCAGGGCGTGCCTGGCTTCCCGCCGCACCCGCACCGCGGCTTCGAGACGGTGACCATCGTGCGCCGCGGCTGGATCGACCATGCGGACTCGCTGGGCGCGGCAGCGCGCTACGGCCAGGGCGACGTGCAGTGGCTCACCGCTGGCAAGGGCATCGTGCATGGCGAGATGTTTCCGCTGCTGGACACCGAGGCGCCCAACCCGCTGGAGCTGTTCCAGATCTGGCTGAACCTGCCGGCCCGCAGCAAGATGGCCGACCCGCACTTCACGATGTTCTGGTCAAAGGACATTCCACACCTCGTCGTGCCCAGCGGCCCCAACGGCGCACGGGCCGAGGTGACCTGCATCGCCGGCCGCCTGGCCGAGCTGCCCGCCGAGCCGCTGGCACCACCGCCGCATTCCTGGGCCTCGGCGGATGACAGCGACGTGGCGATCTGGACCGTGCAGCTGGACCCCGGCGCGGCATGGACGCTGCCGGCGGCCAACGGGCCGGACACACGGCGCCAGCTCTACTTCTTCGCAGGTGACAAGGTCACGGTGGCCGGGCAGCCGATGGCAGGTCATGCCGCCATCGAGCTGCACGCCGGCAGCGCCGTCGAGCTGGTCAACCAGGGCAGCGCCAAGGCCGAATTCCTGCTGCTGCAAGGCAAGCCCATCGGCGAGCCGGTGGCGCAATACGGCCCGTTCGTGATGAACACCGAGGCGGAGATCCGCCAGGCTTTTGCCGACTACCAGCGCACCCAGTTCGGCGGTTGGCCCTGGCCCGAAGCCGAGCTGGTGCACGGGCCGGAGGCGGCGCGCTTTGCCAAGCGCGGCGACGAGGTCGAGCGCCCG
>NZ_VIDT01000643.1 GCF_006519715.1 Ideonella azotifigens | reverse complement strand
CGCAGGGCCGCCCCAAGGGCGAAATCGCAGCGCGTCAGCGCGAAGGGATACACCAGTGAGCGTTGTGCTGGAACGTCCACCGCTGTGGCGCCGCGTGCTGCCGGTCTTCTACGGCTTCGACCTGCCGCTGCTGCTGGGGCTGGGGCTGCTGGGCGGCATCGGCCTGGTGACCATGTACTCGGCCGGCTACGACCACGGCACCCGTTTCGTCGACCACGGCCGCAACATGCTGTTGGCGCTGTTCATCCTGTTTGCCGTGGCCCAGGTGCCGCCGCAAAAGCTGATGCGCGTCGCCGTGCCGCTGTACACCGTTGGCGTGGCACTGCTGATCGCCACCGCGTTGTTCGGCGTGACCAAGAAGGGCGCGACACGCTGGCTGAACGTGGGCATCGTGATCCAGCCCAGCGAGTTGCTGAAGCTGGCGATGCCGCTGATGCTGGCCTGGTGGTTCCAGAAGCGCGAGGGCCAGCTGCGCACGCTGGACTTCGTCGTCGCCGGGCTGTTGCTGCTGGTGCCGGTGGGCCTGGTCGTCAAGCAGCCGGACCTGGGCACCGCCATCCTGATCCTGTCCGGCGGCCTGTACGTGATCTATTTCGCCGGCCTGTCCTGGAAGCTGATCCTGCCGGTGCTGCTGGCAGGCGCCATCGCCGTCGCAGCGCTGGTGATGTCGGGTGACCGCATCTGCCAAGACGACGTGAAGTGGCCTGCCATGCGGGACTACCAGAAGCACCGCGTCTGCACCCTGCTGGACCCGACCACCGACCCGCTGGGCAAGGGCTTCCACATCATCCAGGGCATGATCGCCATCGGCTCCGGCGGCCCGACCGGCAAGGGCTTCATGAAGGGCACGCAGACCCATCTGGAGTTCATTCCCGAGCGCACCACCGACTTCGTGTTCGCCGCCTATGCAGAAGAATTCGGCCTGATGGGCACGCTGGGCCTGATCGCCTGCTTCACCTTCGTGCTGGCGCGCGGCCTGGTGATCGCCGCGCAGGCGCCCACCGCCTTCACGCGGCTGCTGGGCGGTGCGCTGACGATGAGCTTCTTCACCTACGCGATGGTCAACATGGGCATGGTCAGCGGCATCCTGCCCGTCGTGGGCATTCCGCTGCCCTTCATCAGCTACGGCGGCACCGCGATGGTCACACTGGGCTTGGCCATGGGCATGCTGATGTCCATCGCCCGCAGCCGGCGGCTGATGCAAAGCTGAGGCCTTCGGGCGAGCCGCTTCAGTTCCGGCGCCAACGCGCCGAAATGCCAGGGGTGCGGGGCTTCCTCGCGAGGAAATCCCATGGCTGCTGCCCTGCCCCTGTTCCGTTTCCCCCAGCTTGCCATGCTGACGCTGCTGGCGGCCTGCGCGCTGCCTTCGGCCTTTGCTGGCGACGAGATCGTCACCGACCGGCCGGACTTCGTCGAATCCAGCGACGTGGTCGGCCGCGGCCGCTTCCAGATCGAAACTGGCTTCAGCAGCGAGCGCCAGGACGGCAGCGGCCTGAAGACCCGCACCCGCAGCACGCCGACGCTGCTGCGCCTGGGCGTCAGTGACGCGCTGGAACTGCGAATCGAGACCGACGGCGCGATGCACAGCCGCACGCAGGACACGACCGCCGACACCACCACCACCCACGGCTTTGCCGACACCTCGCTGGGCCTGAAGTGGCGCATGCAGGAGGGCGACGAAGAGACTGGCGCACCGGGCATGGCCTGGCTGCTGCACGCCGACCTGGCTTCGGGCAGCCGCGACTTCCGCGGCCAGGGCGTGCGCCCTTCGCTGCGCTTTGTCGCCGAATGGGATTTGCCGCACGACTTCTCGGTCGGCGTGATGCCGGGCTTGGTCGCCGACAAGACCGAGGACGGCAAGCGCTTTGCCGCCGGCATCTTCGCCGTCACCTTGGGCAAGGGCTGGGGGCCGGCCTGGCACAGCTTCGTCGAAATCGCCGGCCAGCAACTCGCCGCCAAGCACAACGGCGGCAAGGTCGTCAGCCTTGACTTCGGCGCCAGCTACCTGGTGACCGATTCGCTGCAGCTGGACCTCGCCGCCTCGCGCGGCCTGACTCGCGAAACCGCCGATTTCCAGTGGGGCGCCGGCGTCTCCATCCGCTTCTGAACTGCTACGCCGCCGGCACGGCTGGCGCGATCGGGAAGCGGCAGGTGATCAAGGTGCCCAGGCCTTCGTGCTGCGGCGTCTGGCGGGCGTATTCGATGCTCACCGTGGCGCCATGCTTGTCGGCGATTTCCTTGACGATGGCCAGGCCCAGGCCGCTGCCATCCACGTTGGTGCCCAGGCCGCGGTAGAACGGCTGGAAGACCAGCTCGCGCTCGGCCGGCGCAATGCCCGGGCCGTTGTCCTCCACCTGCAGCACCATGACCTGGCCAAACGGGTCGGCGAACACCCGCACCGTGACCGTGCCGCCCTCGGGGGTGTACTGCAGTGCGTTGTCGACCAGGTTGCGCACCAGCTCGCGCACCAGCAGCGGCTGGCCCAGCAGCTTCGCCACCCGCTCGCTGGCATCCGGGCCCTCGTAGCCCAGGTCGATGCGCTTTTCCATGGCCCGCGGCACGAAGTCCTGCACCGTGTCGATGGCCAGCCGCACCAGGCCGAACACCTGGCGCCGCTGGGCCTGTTCGTGGTCCTCGGCGCGCGCCATCGCCAGCAGCTGGTTGACCATGTGGGCCGCACGCTGGCTGGACAGCGAGATCTGCTGCAGCGAGCGGCGCACCGAACGCACGTCGCCACCCGCATCGATCTCGCGCTGGGCCAGCTCGGCCTGGGTGCGCAGCCCCGCCAGCGGCGTCTTCAGCTGGTGCGCAGCGTCGGCCAGGAAGTGCTTCTGCGCGCCCATGCTCTGGTCCAGCCGGGCCAGCAGGTCATTGATCGAGCGCACCAGCGGCGCCACTTCCTCAGGCGCGTCGTGTTCCTCGATCGGGCTCAGGTCGTGGCTCTCGCGCTGGCGGATGCGCTGCTGCAACTGGTTCAGCGGCGCAATGCCACGCGCCAGCGCAAACCACACCAG
Source organism: Ideonella azotifigens (assembly GCF_006519715.1). Classification (GTDB taxonomy): domain Bacteria; phylum Pseudomonadota; class Gammaproteobacteria; order Burkholderiales; family Burkholderiaceae_C; genus Ideonella; species Ideonella azotifigens. The sequence continues at coordinate 142 of NZ_VIDT01000643.1, read as the reverse complement.
CAGCACCGCCAGCGGCAGGATCACGAACTGCGGCAGGATCACGCCCTTGATGATCTCGGTGGCCAGGCGCGAGCGCTTGTCCAGCGTCTCGGCCACCTGCACCAGCGCGACCGGCCACGGCTGCGAAGCGTTGCCGTCCACC
>NZ_VIDT01000642.1 GCF_006519715.1 Ideonella azotifigens | reverse complement strand
CGCAAGGACGTGCCGGCCAGCGCCCAGGTGGTAATGAACCTGATCCAGCGCGTGGACCGCGAGGAGCCGGCCAACAAGCTCGATGCCGTGCTGCGCGGCGACCCCGCGCTGGCCTTCAAGCTGATGCGGCTGATCAACTCGCCGGCCTTCGGCCTGTCGGTCGAGGTCAGTTCCTTCCAGCACGCCATCATGATCCTCGGCTACCAGCGCCTGAAGCGCTGGCTGGCCCTGTTGATGACCAGCGCGGTCGACAGCCCGGACCTGAAGCCACTGATGTTCCTGGCCGTGCGCCGCGGCCTGCTGATGGAAGACCTGGCGCGCAGCCTGGGCGACGAATCCGCCCGCAGCGAAGCCTTCATCTGCGGCGTGTTCTCGCTGCTGGACCGCATGCTGGGCCAGCCCTTTGACCGCCTGCTGTCCAGCCTGCCGGTCGCCGAAGGCGTCGCCCAGACCCTGGTCGGCGAAAACGGCCCCTACCGCCAGTCCCTGAACCTGGCCATCGCCATCGAAGCCGAATCGCCGCACGACATCACCGATGCGGCCGGCGAGATGCTGCTGTCGGCCGGCGAGGTCAACCGCGCCGCCTGGAAGGCATTGCTCGCGTCGCGGCAAATGCAGCCGGAGTAGTGCTCCGTTCGGGCTGAGTAATTATCCGTTCGGGCCTGTCGAAGCTTGCCTTGTATTCCTTGCCATCAAAGTCCGAGACACGGCAACAAAGTCAGGAACGTTGGAGCGCGAGGAAGCACGGCATTGCAGCGGGTGCGGTCCTTCGATGTACTGAACTCGAGGCCCTGAAGTAGTCGTTCAACGTTCGCGCGTGACCCCGAGCCTGCGAGGCCCGATCTCTGCGGGGGTCGGCCGCTCATACCTTGGCGAGGAAGGCCGCCGCATCACCCGCTTCACACTTCCAGTCTGCGAAGACCCCGACCAGATTGCATTCCACGCAGCGGCAAGCGATGTAGTACCAGCGCACGTCATGTGTGCCCTCGTACACAGAGACGCCGGACATCAGCTCGAACACCTCGTTCTCGCAGACGCACTCGTGCGTCTCGGGCGCGGCTTCTTCAACGTAGTCCGCGCTGTCGCCCATCAGGTGTTCCTGCCCGCAGTCTGTGCAGGTGCGGATCGCCACGCCGGCTTCTTCATCGGTCTGCAGCGCGAAGGTCCGGCACCCGCAATCGCATTTGGACGCGGCAAACCGGACGGCCTCATGGCAATTTGCAACGCTGTAGCTGCGCAGCTCGGCTTGGGTGTCGCCGGACGTCGTCCCGTACCAGAACTCGCCCTTCTTCGTCAGTGCCATTGATGCTGCTCCATTCAAGGTGGGCTTCCCGGCAGGCCCGACGCCAGGCTCGCCCCGATCATCTGGATTTTGCCTGGAGGCCCGGCGAGTCGTCGTCAAGAGCCCGGGTCCGGGTGGTCGCCGACAAGAGCTGCGGATATCCTTAGATGCCGATTCTTGGAGATTGCAGCCATGTGGCGGCCTCTCCGATTCGAACGGCTCCTATCAGCCTGGAGCGCACATTGCGCCATCCGCTTCCATGCCCAGGACATTGAAGCCGAGCCGTGCGCCCCGCGGTTCCGCTGGCGGTGATGTCCCAGACTCTCGCTGCGAGCCCTCCGTCGACACGCTTCCTGGGTTCGCCGTCTCGGAGTTCATTGGCGATGGGCATTTGTGATGGGCATTTGTGAGGGGCATTTGTGAGGGGCATTTGTGAGGGGCTTGCAAACCCTTCGACAGGGAGAACGGCGGAAATGCCTTCGGCAAGCGCAGGGCGGACAGGGTGGACATTCGCTTTCCCGTCCCCACCTTTTCTGGTTCCGTGCCATCGGGAAGACAAGCCGCTAGCCGTGGGACGGCTCGTCGCCCAGTCCGGCGGCGCAGCGCTTGAGCAACGCGCAGAGCAGCTGGGCCTCTTCGGGCGACAGCAGGGAGAGCATCTTCCTTTCGACGGCGTCGGCGGCTTTTGCGCCATCGGCGACGGCTTTTTGACCGGCCTTCGTCAGCTCGGTCATGATGACCCGGCCATGCTCAGGGTGCGGGCTCCGCACGATCAGGCCTGCGCGTTCGAGATTGACGAGGATCGCCTGCATGGTCTGTGGCGTCACGAACGCCGCGCGAGCCAGTTCGGCATTCGAGATTCGCGGATTGCCGGCGACGGCAAGCAGCACTGCGTTCTGAGGTGCCGTGATGCCGATCTGCGCGAGCTCGGCATCCAGGCGTTGCCTCAATCGATGTTGCGTGATCTTCAGGTTGTAGCCAATCCAGTCGACTCCGCTGCGAGGCGTCGGCTTCGCCGTTGACATATCAGGGCCCTTACATTAATATCAGTCCACTGATATTAATGGACAGGAGCCATCATGACAACGCCAGTCGGCCCGGATTTCATCGCCTTGCAAGTGCGCGATCTCGCCGCATCCCGCAAGTTCTACGTCGAGACCTTCGGTTTCGAAGCCGCGCCCCAGAGTCCCCCCGGGGCGGTCGTTTTCAAGACCGAGCCCATCCCGCTGGCGCTGCGCGTGCCGCTGCGTGCGCTTCCCGAAGCAGGGCCACTCGGCGTGGGCATGGTGCTCTGGATCGCATGCGCCGACGCCGATGCGCTGCACGACCGCATCGTCGAGCGGGGCGGTGCGATCCTCAGCCCGCTGGCCGACGGCCCCTTCGGCCGCTTCTTCGTTGCCGGTGATCCCGATGGCTACGCGATCACCTTTCACACGGCGCGACGCTGACTGGGCGTTCATTGGCGGTGCACCCGTGTGAGGGGCTTGCAAACCCTTCGACAGGCTCAGGGCGAACGGAAGGAACCCTTCCACCCGATGCTACGGGGGCTAAACTGGCTTTTCCCCCTCAAGCTGGCGCCCATGTCGTTCAAATCCAAGCTGCTGCCTTCGTTGCGGGCCGCGCCGGAATCGGCGGGGCTGGTGACCTCGAGTTGGACGGGTGCGCCATTGCCGCCCGAGCTGCTGGCGCTGCTGGAGATCAACCCGCTGGCTTTGCTGGCATGCGACAGCACTGGGCGGATTGCCTGCGCCAACGCGCCGATGCAGGCGCTGATGGGCGTGGCGGATGCGAATCAGCTGGGGGCCTTGTCGCCGGCGCTCTGTGAGCTGATCGGCTGGCCGGGCGCGATGCCCGGGCCTGGCCAGAGCCACCGCATGG
>NZ_VIDT01000641.1 GCF_006519715.1 Ideonella azotifigens | reverse complement strand
CCTTCGCCTGGGAGTTCCACCGCAAGCGCCGCCGGCTGGTGGTGCCCACCGATGGCCGGCTGATCGTCAACGATGCCGGCACGCTGCTCAGCACCTGCCTGGCCGGCTACGGCATTGCCCAGGTGATGGACTTCGGCACACAGGCGCTGCTGGCGCAGGGCCAGCTGGTCGAGCTGTTCCCCGACTGGCCGGACGAGCGCTTTCCGCTGCACGCGATCCACCCGTCCCGCCACCAGGTGCCGGCCAAGGTGCAGGCCTTCCTGAAGTTCGTGGTCGGCGTGGTCGGCACGCCGGGCGCGCCTTGAGCCAAGCTCAGCCGCGCATCTGGATCATCTTCCAGCCGTTGCCCGACGGGTCGCGGAAGCCGGCGTCCACGGTGCCGTAGCGGTCCGTGGGTTCCTGTGTGAACTCCACGCCCAGGCCAAGCAGCCGGTCGTAGGCGGCGCGGCAGTTGGCCACGCGCAGCACCAGCGGCGGCATCGCGCCTTTGGCGACCATCGCATTCAGCGTCTGCGCCGTGGCGGCGTCGTGCACCGGCGGGCCGGGCTTGAACAGCCCGAGCTGGAAGCCGGGCTGCTCCGGGTGCTGCACGGTGAGCCAGCGGTAGTCGCCATTGCCAACGTCTGCCTGCACGCGAAAGCCGAGTTTCTCGACGTAGAAGGCGAGCGCTTCGTCCTGGTCGCGCACGTACACGCCGACCACATCAATGCCTGGGTTCATTTCAAAGCTCCTGGTTGCCAGGCGCTTTTGTACCGCCGGCCCCGCGGCGCCGCTTCTCCGAAACTGCCATCGTCAGATCGGGCCGGTGCGCGGCGCTCAGGACGCAGGCCGGCACGCGACCGAGGTCATGCCCCGCCGCCCGTGCGCGTGCCCGCACCGTGCTCGGCGTTTCGCCGGTGATGTCCCGGAAGGTGCGGCCAAACGTGCCCAGGCTTTCCCAGCCGGTGTGGAACGCAATCTCGGTGACGGGCCAATCGGTGTCGCGCAGCAGCGCGGTGGCGCGCTCGATGCGCCGCGTCAGCAGGTAGCGGTGCGGTGGCAGGCCGAAGGCCTGCTTGAACGAGCGCGCGAAGTGCGCCTCGGACACCCCGCTCACCTCCGCCAGCCGCTGCACCGGCCAGGCCTCGTGCGAAGCGGCATCCATGCGGTCCTTCGCACGCAGCAGCCGGCGCAGCAGCGCAGGGTCCTGGTGGGCAGGCGCCTCGCCGTGCGGCGCGGGCAGGTCTTCGGAAGCGGTGTTTCGCGGCATTGGTGGGCACCCGGTGCTGCGGCGACTTTAAGGCAACGCTGAACAGGCCCTGCCCCTTTCGGCCGAGCTTTTCATGCCTGGACAGAGCCGCAGTTGTCCCTCGCGAACGCGAGATGCCAAGGGCCGGTGCCTTGCGCAACATGGACCCTCGCAAATCCGCAATGTCCACCGCAAAGGTCTTTCCATGACAAGCATCACGAACCGCCATCCAGGCATGCCAGGCCAGCCCGGCCGCGAGTTCTCCGGCATCGCATCCAGGGTCCGCAGCGTCTTCGCCATCCTGGCCGCTGTGTTGTCGATGGCCGCCGCATCGCCCGCACTTGCACAGGCGCCACAGAGCAAATTCGCCGAGGTCAATGGCGTCAGGCTGCACTACCTGGTCGCGGGTTCGGGCGACCCCATCATCCTCATGCATGGCTATGCCGAGACCAGCCACATGTGGCTGCCGCTGATCAAGGCGCTGCAGAAGAACCACCTGGTGATCGCGCCGGACCTGCGCGGCTTCGGCGAATCCAGCATGCCGGAGACAGACTACACCAAGGCCCAGATGGCACGCGACATTCACGGCCTGGCCGAAACGCTGAAGCTGGGCCGCGTGCGCATCGTCGGCCACGACATTGGCCTGATGGTGGCCTATGCCTACGCTGCCCAGTATCCGAACGAGGTCGACCGCATCGCGCTGATGGATGCCTTCCTGCCGGGCGTGGGCGACTGGCAATCCGTCTGGCTGCTGCGCGACCTGTGGCACTTCCACTTCTACGGCAAGACGCCGCTGGCGCTGGTGGAAGGCCGCGAACGCATCTACTTCGAGCACTTCTGGAACGACTTCGCGGCGGATCCGGCGCACTCGATCCCCGAGGCGGACCGCGTGTTCTACGCCAAGGCCTACGGCAAGCCCGGCCGCATGCGCGCCGGCTTCGAGGTGTTCCACGCCTTCGCGCAGGACGCGGTCGACTTCGCGCAGTTCGCCAAGACCCCGCTGACGATGCCGATGCTGGTGCTGACCGGCGAGAAGGCCTCCGGCCAGACGCTGATCACCCAGGCCAGGCTGGTCAACACCAATGTCGAAGGCGTGATCGTGCCGAACTCGGGCCACTGGCTGATGGAAGAGGCCACCGACCAGGTCGTGCCCAAGCTGGTGGCGTTCCTGAACAAGTGAACCCGGGCGCGCCGCGGCGCGTTCAGGCGACGACACGTTTCGGGCGCCGCACGGCGCGGACCTTGCCGCTGCCGCCACCGCCGCAATAGAACAGATCCGCCCCGTCGGATTCCAGGCCGCTGACGGCCGTGCCCGGTGGCATTTCCAGCCGTTCCAGCACGGCGCCGTTTTGCGGGTCGATGCGGCGCAATTCGCTCTCGTCGCCTTCCCAGGTGCCGTGCCACATGTCGCCGTCCACCCAGGTCACGCCGGTGACAAAGCGGTTGGATTCGATGGTGCGGCGGATGGCGCCGGTGGCGGGGTCGATCTGGTGGATCTTGCGGTCACGGTACTGGCCCACCCACAGGCTGCCTTCGGCCCAGGTGAGGCCGGAGTCGCCGCCCTTGCCGGGCGCGGGGATGGACGCGACGACCTGGCCGGTGGCGGGGTCGATCTTGTCGATGCGGGACTCGGCAATCTGGTAGAGGTGCTTGCCGTCGAACGCGGTGCCGGCATCGGCTGGCAGTTCCAGCGTGCGGGTGGGCTCGCCGCCTGCGGGGTCGAAGGCCAGCAGCCGGGGGCCGGTGGCGGCCCACACCTGCCGGCCATCATGGGTCACGCCGCCGACGCGGTCCGCACCCGGGAAGGGCCCGTATTCGCGCACGATCTCGGCGGGCTGCACGGCCACTGTGGTGGGGGTGGCAGCGGCTTGGGTGAGGGTGTCCTGGCTCATCGCTTTGCTCCTTGAAGCGCCGCGGTTCCGGCGCCATGGAAGTCACTCTACTCA
>NZ_VIDT01000640.1 GCF_006519715.1 Ideonella azotifigens | reverse complement strand
GCGCCGCAACCGGGTTGAAGCCATGGCCACGCAACAGCGTCAGCAGCGCACCGAAGTCCAGCGGCTGGGCGGCTTCGCGCAAAGCAGAGAGGTCAATGCACAAGGGTTCCTGCTCGAACAGGCCGGGTGTCGCGCCGTAGCGCTCGGCCAGCGCCTCGCGCAAGGCTTCCAGTTCAGGCGTCTTGAGCAGCAGCGCCAGCACGCTCAGCTGCGCGCTCTTCAGGTCGAACACCGCGGTGGCGTTCGCTTTGCTCGCTTTGGATGCCTTGGAGGAAACGGCCATTGCTTGGATGGGTCGCGGGAAGGGGCGGCGGTGCCGCAGCGAAGCCCGCAGTGTACCGGCCAGCCCCCGTCGGGCCCACGAAACGCCCATCAAACGGCACGCTGGCGTGCTCGCCCAGCAGCGTGGTGGCCAGGCGTTCGGCGTTCTGCTCGGTGCGCAACGCCTGGTAGGCCAGTTCCGCCTCCGGGTAGCGCCGGCGCAGGTGCTGCAGCCACTGCTTGAGCCGGCCGGCCTGGTAGCGCGGCACGATGTGGGCACGCACGATGCCCCAGTAGGCCGCGAACAGTTGCAGCACCTCGGGCCAGCTGAGCGCGGGCGCCCGGGCGTCGTTGGCGTGATTCACGGCCTGGTCATGCAGGATGGCCAGCGCCAGCCCGGGGTCGGCCACCTGGCCACGGCCCAGCATCAGGTCGCGGCAGCCGGATTCGGCCAGGCAGCGCCTGGCATCGGCCACGCTCCAGATCTCGCCGTTGGCAATCACCGGTATGTTCACCGCTTCGCGCACCTCGCCAATGCGGGCCCAGTAGGCTGGCGGCTTGTAGCCCTGCAGTTTGGTGCGACCATGCACCACGATCTCCATCGCCCCACCGTCGGCCAGCGCGCGGGCGCAGTCCAGCGCCCGGCTGTCGTCCTGCGTGCCCAGCCGCATTTTGGCCGAGACCACGGTGCCGGCCGGCACGGTGCGTCGCACCTCGGCAAGGATGCGGTGCAGCAGTTCGGGGTCGTCCAGCAGCGAAGCGCCACCGCCGTGGCGGTTGACGATCTTGGCCGGACAGCCGAAGTTGAGGTCCACGCCATGCGGGCTCATGGCGACCATGCGGGCGGCGTTGTCCGCCAGGCAGGCCGGGTCCGAACCGAGCAGCTGGCCGCGCACCGCAATGCCGGCCGGCGTGAAGCCACCGTTGGCGAGTTCCGGCATCACGCGCTGGTAAACCCGTTCGGGCAACAGCATGTCGGTGATGCGGATGAACTCGCTCACGCAGCGCTGAATGCCACCGGCGCGCGTCAACACGTCGCGCAAGGTGAAGTCGAGCAAGCCCTCCATCGGGGCCAGCAGCAGGTTCATCGTCTCGTCCATCGCCTGGGCCGGCGGCGAGTGCCACCGGCAAGAGGCGAACGATACCTGCTCAGGCAGCGGTGGCCCGCGGCGGGGCCACTCGCACGGCGTCAGTGGTACAGCGGCACGATGGCCGGCACGGCGTATTCGCGGCCGATCACCGCACGGGCGTAGAAGTAGTTCTCGCGCGCAACCTCGCTGAGTGCGTCCAGGTCCACATGCCCGGCCGCATCACAGGGAAAGGCCATCGCGCGCCCCTGGTTGAACAGCGACTGGAAGCGCAATTGGTAGATGGAGGCGGCGGGCAGGGTTGAAGCTGAGGTCTGCACTGCCGGGGTCAAGGTGATGTCCATGGGGATCTCCTTTTTGATCCCTTTCAACGCTGCGCCTCGACACTGGGAGCACAGGCAAACGGGATCGGCTTGGATTGAACTCTAGGCTTCCTGCAAATACTGCCCATCAGCGCAATGCCGCACCGGCTGTCGGTGCGCGGCGCCGGCAGATGTAAGTGCTTGTCCGACAGGCGCGTACGACAGGCCGATGAGGCCTGTCGTGGCACGCCCCTTGCCGTCTTGCGCGCCGATGCGCCGGCAATCGTGCACGGCGCGCTTTCGTTGGGAACCACCATGTGCAAGTTTCAAGTCCGTTCCGGGGCGGGCGCAGCTGCGCTCGTCCTGTCGTTTGTGTCCCATGTCACGGCCGGCGCGGCCGCGCCGCCGCCCGGCTTTGCCGGCCCGACGGCCAACAGCCTGCTGGCCGCCAAGGCCACAGCCCAGGACAACGCGCTGTGCAGCCAGGCCCTTCTGGGACCGTTCTACTGGGAGATCGGCGATGCCTCGCAAATCCTGGCCAGCGGCCAGGTGGGCAGCGACGACAGCGTGCTGATGCGCGTGGCCTCGGCGTCGAAGTGGGTGTATGGCGCCTACGTGGTTGAAGTGCGCGGCGGCCAGGCCAGGCTGGACCCTGAAAACGACCTGCCCTTCCTGAACTTCACCAGCGGCTACAGCAACATGGGCAACATGTCTGCGGCCCAGGCCTGCGCGGCCGACCGGGTCAACACGGTGGACGACTGCATGAAGGCCGTGCCCGGCGGCAGCCAGCAGAACAGCGCCACCACGGGCAAGTTCGACTACGACAGCGGCCACCTGCAAAAACACGCCAGCCTGAACAGCATGGGCGACCTGGCCAACCCGGACCTGTCGGCAGGCGCGCTCAACACGCTGGGCGTGCCCTTCATCTACGGCGAGCCGCTGCTGGCCGGCGGCCTCTACACCAATGCCAGCACCTACCGCCAGTACCTGCAGCGGCTGCTGGCCGGCGCGCTGAAGATGAGCAATGCGCTGGGCACCCACCCGGTCTGCACCAACCCCAGCGACCTGCAGCACGGCTGCTCGCCCGCGCTGGCGCTGCCCGGCCCCATCCCGTCCAACGAGAGCTGGCATTACTCGCTGGGACACTGGGTGGAAGACGACCCCGCGGTGGGCGACGGCGCCTTCAGCAGCCCCGGCTCGTTCGGCTTCTACCCCTGGATCGAAGCCGGCAAGCGCTACTACGGCATCCTCGCGCGTGACAGCGATGGCGACCAGCAAGGCTATGTCTCGGCGCAGTGCGGCCGGCTGATCCGCCATGCCTGGCTGACCGGCCGCGAGCAGAAGAGCAGCGCGCCGGACTGAGACAGACGGTCACAGGAACGGGCTCGGCGGAAGGCTGGCCTGGGGGTGGCAGCGGGTAAGCTGCACGCTCGCTGTACAGATCACCCGGAGTTTGCCTTGCCGCCTCGTTTTGCCCTGGCCTGGATGGCCTTGTGTTCCGCCCTTGCCATGACCGCCTGCGG
>NZ_VIDT01000064.1 GCF_006519715.1 Ideonella azotifigens | reverse complement strand
TCGGGTTCAGCGCCAGCGGGCCGTTGGCCTCGGACCAGTCGGCCGCCAGCATGGCCAGCACGCCATCGGCCAGTTCGGCCGGCGAGCCAACAAGCGGGTGCAGCGTGAGCCGCGAGATCGCCGGCTGGCGCTTGGCATTGAACAGGGCGCCGTAGGCCAGCACCAGCTGGTCGAGCACAGGATGATCCATGACAGTTTTCTTGTTGTCAGCCGTTGATGTAGTTGAACAAGGACAGCTTCTGCATCGACGCGTAGGTCTGCAGCGCGGCAGAGTAGCCGGTCTGCTTGTTCGAGAAGTCCGAGATGGCCTGGGCCATGTCGAGGTCTTCGGCATTTGACTCGGTGGTTTTACCGTAGAGCTTCAAATCGTCGACCCGGCCCTGCACGCTGTCGATGCGCTTGAGCAGCTCGCCGGTCATGCTGCGGGTGCTTTGCAGGTGGTTAGCGACCGAATCGATGTCGCGCAGGCCGGACTGCACCGTCTGCGTGGTCTGCGCCGCGCTGCGCGAAGGTGTCTTCAACTCGGCCACGACCTTGTCGAGCACGCTGAAGATCGAGGCACTCGGCGTGGACGGCTGGATGTCGAAGCTGTCGCCCTGGCCGGGTGTGCCGCTGACGCTCAGCGCCATGCCGTCGACCTGGATGGCCTGGCCCGAGGTGTAGGGCTGGTCGGACAGCACGGCGGTGCTGCCGTCCTTGATGACCGAGTAGGTCGTGGCGCCGTTGGCCACGGTGAACTGGATCTGGTAGGCCGAGCCGGTGATGGCCGCCGGCGAGGTCACGCGGCCGGCGTCGATCCAGGCGCTGGCGCTGTTGCTGCTGGTGGTGAACACGCCGTTGCCGGTGGGCGCGGCCAGCCAGGTCTCGTTGCCGTCCAGCGTCAGCGGCAGTTGTTCGTCGGACGCGACCTGGGTGGCGCCGCCGCTGCCGGTGTAGCCCACGCCGCCGGGCTGGTCGATGAACGGGGCCTGGCTGCTGCCCTGGCCGGAAAACACATAGCCGCCGGTGCCGTCGCCGCGGTTGGCCACGGCCAGCAGCTGCTTGCGGATCGCGGCGATCTGGTTGGCGGTGTCGGCACGCTCGGCATCGCTGTACGAGGCATTGCCGGCCGCGACGATGAGTTCTCGCGCCTGCTGCACGAGTTCGCCAGCGTCGGACAGCGCCGATTCGGTCAGCGTCATCGAATTGCGGCTGGCGTCGATCGCGCGGGTCGTTGCGTCGGCGCGCTGCTCCATCGCACGGGCGCGCTCGGCGCGGGCGGCGGCGGTCGGGTCGTCGCTGGCTTTCAGCACCCGCTTGCCGCTGGTCATCTGCTCCTGCGCACGGACCAGTTCGGCCTGGCGCTGCTGGAGGTTTTCCACCGAAGAGGAGAACGCGTAGGCGGTGGTGATGCGGGTCATCGCGGGGCTCCTGCGGCTCTCGCCGCGCGGTCAAGGCAGTCAATCATCAGGCAACCATGCCGCAGGGCTCAATGGCCCAGCTGCAGCATGGTGTCGAACACGGTCTGGGCAATCTGCAGCACCTTGGCGGCGGCCTGGTAGGCCTGCTGGAACTGGATCAGCCGCGAGGCCTCTTCGTCCAGGTTGACGCCGGTCTTGGAGGCCAGGGTCTGCGCGGTCTGGTCGGCAGCGGAGGCGGAGATGTTGGCCGCCGCCATCGCACCCTGCACGCGCACGCCGATGTCGGCCATGGCCGCGGCGTAGGCGTCGGTGGCGGTGGCGCCGTCGGCAATCGTGCCGTCGGTGCGCTGGAAGCGGCCGACCATGCGCTCGTCGCGCAGCGCGGCAAAGGCCAGTGCGTTGCCGTTGTTGGTGTCGGTGTAGGTGGTGGGCGCCACGCTCATCGAGTCGCCGCTCTTGGGCACGCCGTTGAGCTGGACCTCGAAGCCGTTGAGCGAGATCGGTTGGCCCGAGACCCAGGTGCCGGTGCCGCTGGTGGTGACGTTGCCGCTGCTGTCGCGCAGCTCCCAGTTGAAGTCACCGGTGTCGGACGTGAAGCTGACGTTGGCGGTGAGCGTGGGGTCGATCGACTTGTCGGTCACGGTCAACGATCTGACGGTGGCGGTGCCGGTGTTGGCCACGCCCATCGTCGCGGTGACCGGCGACGCAGCGGCAATGCCGTTGACGTCGTCCATGATGCGGCTCATGCCGCTGGCCGCTTCGCCCACCGGCTGCAGCAGGAAGCGGTCGCCGGTCTGCAGGTCGGGGTTGACGTCGATCTTGAAACCGTCCACGGTGTCGCCGTTGGCCACCGTGCGGGTCACGCCGTCGGACAGGCGCTTGAGCGTGTAGTTGCCCGTGCCGTCGGCGCGCATCTCGTAGTCGCTGGCCTGCAGCTGGGTGGCGTCCGTCACCGTCAGCTGGACCTGGGCGATGAAGATGCCGCTGCCGTCCTTGGCATTGTTGGCATTCGGCTTGGCACTGGGTGCGCCCAGGCTGAACAGCGGCGCGCCAGCACCGGCCGGGTTGCCCATGTCGATGCCCAGCGACTGCACCTCGTTGACCCGCGAGCCAAACGCGGCGGCCATCTGGCCGAGCTCGTTGCGTGCATCGACCAGGTCGTCGTTCTGGAACTTCAGCAGGCCGGCCAGCGAGCCACCGGTGATCATGTCCTCGCGCAGTGCCAGCGTGTCGCCCGAGCTTTGCAGCGACAGCGCGCTGCGCGACGGATCGGCCGGGTCGGCCTGCACCGTCATCGTCGAGGCTTCGCTGCCCAGCACCAGGCGCTGGCCGCCGGCAATGAACACGCCCATCGAGCCGTCGGACGCCTTCAGCGTGCTGACCTCGACGATGTCGCTGATCTGCGAGATCAGCTGGTCGCGCTGGTCCAGCAAGTCGTTGGGCTGCTGGGTCGCACCGGCATAACCGGCAATCTGGTTGTTCAGGTCGGCAACCTTGGCGGCCAAGGTGTTCAGCGTGGACACCGAGTTGCGCATGTCGGACTGCACGCCCTCCTGCAGCACCCGGATGCGCTCGGCACCGGCCTTGAAACGGTCGGCCACGTCGGCGGCGCGGGCCAGCACCACCTGGCGGGCCGAAGCATCGTTGGGCGTGTTGGCCAGGTCGACCATCGAGTTCAGGAAGTCGCCCATGGCATAGCCAATGCCCTGGTTGCCCGAAGGAAACACGTCCTGCAGTTGCTGCAGTTGGCCCGAGCGGGTGGCGTCCATGGACTTCAGCGACTGCGCGGCAGCGGCCTGCATGGTCAGGAAGTCGTCGTGCGCCCGCTTGACGTTGGCCACATTCACGCCCTTGCCGAAGAAACCCCGGCCGGTGTATTGGCCCTTGGAGGTCTCGATCAGCGCTTCCTGGCGCGAATACCCGGTGACGTTGGCGTTGGCGATGTTGTGGCTGGTGACATCCAGCGCAGCCTGGGCGGCGAACATGCCGCGCAGGCCGATGGTCATCAAACCGGACATGGCGGGCGCCTCAGGTCTGCACGCTGCGCTGCAGGCGCAGGGTGGTGTTGATCACGCGGCTGAGCTTTTGCGCATAGGCCGGGTCGGTGGCGTAGCCGGCCTTCTGCAGGCCATGGGCAAAGCTGTGGGCGTCGCTGCCGGAGGCGACCACGCGCTCGTAGCGCGGGTTGTCCTTCATCAGCTTGGCGTAGTCGGCAAAGGACTCGGCATAGCTGCCGTAGGCGCGGAATTTCTGCACCACCTTGCGCGGCTGGCCGTTGCTGTATTCGGTGGTGGTCACGTCCACCGTGTCGCCGGTCCAGTTGCTGCCGGCCTTGATGCCGAACAGGTTGTGCGCGGTGGTGCCATCCTGGTGGCGGATCTCGTGCTTGCCCCAGCCGGTCTCGTGCGCCGCCTGGGCGATCATGAAGGAGGCGGGGATGCCGGTGGTGGCTTCGGCCTGCGTCGCGGCTTCGGTGTGCTGCGTCACGAAGTCGGAGGCCGACTGCTGCGGCATGCCGACGGCCGCCTGCGGCCGGGCCAGGCTGGCAGTGGAACGGGTGGCGGCAAGGTTGGCGCTGTCGGGCCTGGCAATCGAAGTCGCGCTGCCGCTGACCTGGCGGTCCAGCTGGCGGGCGATCACGTCGGCCAGGCCGCCGGGTCGGCCGGAGAGCTTGGTGGACCACTGCGTGTCCAGCATTTCGGCGCCGAGCTTGGAAGCGTCGTTGTCCATGCTGCTGTCGGACTTGGTGGCCTCGCGCATGCTCTTGAGCAGCTGTTGCATGAACAGCGTCTCGAACTGCTTGGCGGCTTCCTTGACGGCGGCCTTGGGATCCTTGGCCGCGCGGCTCTTCAGCGACTCGACACCGCGCGCGTCGCCAAAGCCGGTGCTGCTGGCCACATTGGCCGCCCCTGCGTTGGCGCCCAGGCCGGTGGTGGCGAGCTTGGTCATGTCAGATGACCTCCAAGTCCGCCTGCAGCGCGCCGGCCGCCTTCATGGCCTGCAGGATGGCCAGCAGGTCTTGCGGCGTCGCGCCCAGTGCGTTCAGGGCTTTCACCACGTCGGCCAGCTGGGCGCTCGCCGGCAGCTGAATCACGTTGCCACCTTGCTGGGCAATCGAGATGTCGGTCTTTTCGGTCACGGTGGTGGTGCCGCCGGACAGCGCATTGGGCTGGCTGACCGTGGGCGTGGAATTGATGGTCACCGACAGGCTGCCATGGGCCACCGCGCAAGGCGCCAGCGAGACGGCCTGGTTCAGCACGATGGAGCCTGTGCGCGGGTTCATCACCACCTTGGCAGCCGGCTTGGCCAGCTCCAGCGGCAGGTTCTCGATGTCGGCCAGGAAGCTCACGCGCTCGTTCATGTCCTGCGGCGCACGCACGCGCACCACGCGCCCGTCGACCGCCTGCGCGGTGCCGGGGCCCTTGGCGGCATTGATGGCCTGGGCCACCGCGCGGGCGGTGTTGAAGTCGGCCGAATTCACGTCGAGCTGGATCGAGTCGCCCTGCGACAGCGGCGTGGGCACGGTGCGCTCCACCGTCGCGCCTTCGGGCACGCGGCCACCGCTCAAATGGTTGATCTGCACCTTGGAGCCGCCTTGCGAAGCGCCAGCACCGCCGACGATCAGGCCGCCCTGGGCCACGGCATAGACCTCGCCGTCGGCGCCCTTGAGCGGCGTGGCGACCAGCGAGCCGCCGCGCAGGCTCTTGGCATTGCCGATGGACGAGACGCTGACGTCGATCTGCTGGCCGGGCTGGGCAAAGGCCGGAAGCGTCGCGGTGACCAGCACCGCGGCAATGTTCTTCAGCTGCATCGAGGTGCCGGGCGGCACCGAGATGCCCATCTGCTGCAGCATCGAGCTGACGCCCTGCGCGGTGAACGGCACCTGCGCCGTCTGGTCGCCAGTGCCGTCCAGGCCCACGACCAGGCCGTAGCCGATCAGCTGGTTGCTGCGCACGCCCTGCACCGAGGCGACCTCCTTGATGCGCTGCGCGGCCTGCGCCGGCAGCACCGCACCCACCGCCAGGGCCAGGCCGGTGAGCACGACTGCACAGCGGGAAAGGCGGGTGATCAGGGTCATGGTGGCGGGCGTTTGCAAAGCTGACACAAAGCGGGAGGGGTTCGGCCGATTCTGGGCAAACTCAAACCGGCAGAAGGTTCAAGAAGAAGCGCGAGAGCCAGTTAATTCCCTGCGTATCGGCCATCGCGCCGTCGCCCTTGTGCTGCACGCGCACGTTGGCGATCTGGGTGCTGGCGATCGAATTGCCCGGCAGGATGCTGCGCGGGTCGACCTGGCCGGTGAAGCGCAGCGTGTCCACGTTGTGGTTCACGCCGACCTGCTTTTCGCCGGCGATCAGCAGGTGGCCGTTGGGCAGCACGCCGGTGACAATGGCGGTGATGGTGCCGGAGAAGTCGTTGGCGGTGTCGGTCGAGCCCTTGCCGGCGAAGGTGTTGCTGCTGCTGCCGGCGGCGTTCACGCCCACCTTGGCCAGCAGGCTGGGGCTGATCAGCGGCAGGCCGCTGAGCGCGCCGGTCACCGCGCCGGTCTTGTCGATGGTGCTGGTGGCCTTCTGGCTGGCGGTCACGCGCTCGCTGATCTGCACCGTCAGCGTGTCGCCCACCATGCGCGCGCGGTGGTCCTCGAACATCGGCCGGTAGGCCGCGGCCTGGTAGATCGAGCCGTTGACCATGCCGGCCTGGCGGGTGGCCACGGGCACCGGCATCTGGGCTTCCCAGGGCGTCGGCCCGCTGGCTGGCATGGCCGGCGCGGTGGCGGTGGGGAACTGCACCTCGGGTGTGGTGTAGACGGTGCTGCAGGCGGCCAGCGCGCCGCAGGACAGCAGGGCAAGCAGCGCGACAGAACGCAGGGAAGAACGGGCGAGGGTCACGACGGGTCTCCAGGGAAGGATCAAAGCTGCGACAGGCGCTGCAGCATCTGGTCGGAGGTCGACACGGCCTTGGAATTGAGTTCGTAGGCGCGCTGGGTCTGGATCATCGAGACCAGCTCCTCGACCACGTTCACGTTGCTGGCCTCGGTGAAGCCTTGCTGCACCGTGCCCAGGCTGTTGGTGCCACCGGCGCCGGTCGTCGGCGTGCCGGACGAGGCGGTCTCGGTGAACAGGTTCTGCCCGCGCGGCTCCAGGCCGGACGGATTGATGAAGTTGGCGATCTGCAGCTGGCCGACGTTCTGCGGCGCGACCTGGCCCGGCGTGGTCACCGAGACCGTGCCGTCGGCGGCAATGCTCACCGAAGTGGCATTGGTCGGGATGGTGATGCCGGGCTGCACCAGGTAGCCGTTGTTGGTCACCATCTGGCCCTGCGCGTCGAGCTGGAAGGCACCGTCGCGGGTATAGCCGGTGGTGCCGTCGGGCATCGCCACCTGGAAGAAACCGTTGCCCTTGATGCCCAGGTCCAGCATGTTGCTGGTCTGCTGCAGCGTGCCCTGGCTGAAGTTGCGCGTGGTGGCCACCGCGCGCGTGCCCAGGCCAACCTGCAGGCCGGTCGGCAGCTGCGTCTGCTCCGAGCTGTTCGAACCCGTCTGGCGCAGGTTCTGGTACATCAGGTCCTCGAAGCTGGCGTGCGACTGCTTGTAGCCATTGGTGGCCACGTTGGAGAGGTTGTGGGAGATGTGGTCCAGCTGCATCTGCTGGGCCTCCATCCCGGATTTGGAAATCCAGAGCGATCGAAGCATTGGGGCACCCCCGTCAAGCGGTAAATCCAATGATGCGGGGAACTTGAGGGCGCCTAGCGCCGGAAAAGCCAGCCTAAGCGCCGACATTCCTCGCCAGCCAGCGGCCAGCCTTGCCGGGCCGCATCCTCAGCCTGAAGGATGTAACGCAGCCGACCCAGGCCGTCGCCCTCCTCAGAACTGATCAGAATCGGGCAATCAACAGGAGGAGCGGCTTGCCCATCCCCGAAGACGAACTGCTCAGGCTGATGCTGGGCCATGCGCCGGACGCACTGATCCTGATCCGGCCAGACGGCGAAGTGCTGCGCTGGGCCCAGGGGGCCGAGGCCATTTATGGCCACACTTCGGCCGAGGTCTGCGGCCAGCGCTTCGAAGCCCTGATGGTGCCGCCAGACCTTCATGCAGACCATGCGGGTCACCTGGCCAGTGTGCTGGCGACGGGCACAGGCGCCTGGGAATCGGTGCGCCAGCGTCGCAACGGCTCGCTGCTGTATGTGGACGTGTCGGCACGCAGGCTGTTGGACGGCGAGGGCCAGCCGCTGATCGTCGCGGCGGAGAAGGATGTCACGGCCCTGCGGGTCCAGCGCGATGCGCAGCTGATGGAAGAGCGCTATCGCGAACTGCTTGACTCGACCCCCGACGGCATCGTGATGGCCAACCCCACCGGCCACATTGTCATTGCCAACACCCAGGCCGAGCAGCTGTTCGGCTACGCGCCCGGCGAGCTGCGGGGCCGGGTGGTGGACGAACTGCTGCCACCGCGTTACCGGCAGGCACATGTGGGCCATCGATCCAACTATTTCCTCCAGCCGCGCAAACGCTCGATGGGCTCGGGCCTGGACCTGGCCGGCCTGCGCAAGGACGGCAGCGAGTTCCCGGTCGAGATCAGCCTGAGCCCACTTCGCGCGGAGGGCCACACCTACGTGATGAGCGCGATCCGCAACATCAGCGAACGCAAGCGCTTCGAGCAGGCGCTGCAGGAAAAGAACCAGGAACTCGCGCTGGCCAACCAGGCCAAGGACCGTTTCCTGGCCGGCATGAGCCATGAGCTGCGCACGCCGCTGAACGCCATCATCGGCTTCACCGGCACGCTGCTGATGAAGCTGCCCGGCCCATTGAACGAAGAGCAGGAGCAGCAGTTGCGCACCGTGCAGGCCGGCGGCCGGCACCTGCTGGCCTTGATCAACGACTTGCTGGACGTGGCCAAGATCGAGGCCGGCAAGGTGCAGCTTCACTTTGAACCGGTGGACTGCGGCGCCTTGCTGCGGGAGATCGATGCGACGCTGGCACCCCAGGCCCGTGCCAAGGGCCTGGACTTCTCGCTGCACCTGCCCGGCAAAGCCGTGGTGCTGGAAAGTGACAGCCGCGCCCTGAAGCAGATCGTGCTGAACCTGGTGGGCAATGCCATCAAGTTCACCGAACACGGCAGCGTGCAGCTGACGCTGGCGCCCGGACGCAACCTGTCTGCGGGCGATGGCGGCGCCTGGGTGGAGATCCGGGTCGACGACAGCGGCATCGGCATCGCACCAGCAGACCAGGCCAAGCTGTTTGGCGCTTTCGCCCGCGTCAACCAGAGCCGGCCGGGCGCGCCCGAAGGTACCGGCCTGGGTTTACACCTGAGCCAACGGCTTGCCGAAGTGCTGGGAGGGCGTATCGTGGTGCAAAGCGAAAGTGATCGCGGCAGCAGTTTTTCCTTGCTGTTGCCGGAAGCGTGAAGATGCCTGCAACCCTCCTGGTCATCGAAGACAACCCCGCCAACATGGAGTTGGTGCGCTACCTGCTCACGCACCGCGGCCACACGGTGCTGATGGCAGTCAACGGCCAGGAAGGTCTGGCGGTTGCTCGGTCAACCCTGCCGGCGCTGATCGTCTGCGACCTGCAGATGCCGGTGCTCGACGGCTACCAGACGCTGGCGGCCTTGCGTGCCGATCCGCACACCGCGGCCATTCCGGTGGTGGCTGTCACGGCTTTCTCGATGCCCAATGACCGCGAACGCGTCCTCACCGCCGGCTTCGATGGCTACCTGTCCAAGCCCATCGAACCGGAGCTGTTTGTCGGCCAGATCGAGGCCTACCTGCCCGCCGCGCTGCGCGGCCCCGCAGCGGGCTGACCGACGCACACGCTCATGGCCCTCGTGCTCGTTGTCGATGACCAGGCGCCCAACCGGGCGCTGGTCGTGACCCTGCTGCGCTACGCCGGTCACCGCTCGCTGGAGGCGGCCGACGGCCAGCTCGCGCTGGCACTGGTGCGCGAACACGCGCCCGAGCTGGTGATCTGTGACCTGCTGATGCCGACGATGGACGGCTACGAGTTCGTGCGCCAGTTGCGGCTGGAACCCGCCATTGCTGCCACGCACATCATCTTCTACACCGCCACCTTCATGGAAAGGGAGGCGCGCGCCCTGGCCGATGCCTGTGGTGTGAACCACGTCCTGGTGAAGCCTTGCGAGCCGGAAGAGATCCTGCGTGTGGTGGCCGAAGCCCTGTCCTCTCATCAGACGCCGGCGATCGCCCTGGACGCGGAAAGCTTCGACCGCGAGCACCTGCGTGTGCTCACCAACAAGCTCGCGTTGAAGGTCGAGGAGCTGGAGCACACCAACCACCGGATGTCGGCACTGACCGACCTGAGCCTGCAGCTGGCCTCGGAGCGAGATCCCTACGAGCTGCTCAACAAGGTCTGCCGTGGCGCACGCGGGCTCACCGGTGCCCGGCGCTCCGTGCTGGCGGCCAGGTACAAGAACGGGACCACCACGACCCACCTGGCCACATGGGGCCTGACACAGGACGAAACGACGCAGCTCAGGGCACAGCTGGACCTTGGCGCAGGGCTGCCAGGTCAGGTGATGGAAGACGGCCGGTCCCGGCGCTTCTCCTTCGAGGACGGCCAGACCCAGCTGCCACCCGGTTTTCCGCCCTGGCAGCACGGTTTGCTGGCACCCATTGTCTCGCTGCACCACAGCTATGGCTGGATCCTGCTGCTCGACAAGCTCGGCGATGGCGAGTTCAGCGCGCAGGACCTGGACCTGTTGGCGATTCACGCGGCCCAGGCCGGCCGCATCTACGAAAACGGCAGCCTCTACAAGCGGGTGCAGCACACGGCCGAACAGCTGGAGCTGGAAGTCGTCGAGCGCAAGGCCGCCGCCGCAAAACTGCGCATTGCCAACGAGACGCTGGAACTGCGCGTGCAGGAGCGCACCGCGCAATTGCACGAGATCATCGATGGTCTCGAAAGCTTCACCCGCAGCGTGTCGCACGACCTGCGCGGGCCCTTGGGCGGCATTGCCGGCGCGGCCAGGCTGGCACGCGGCTTTGTCGCGCAGCAGCGCCACGACAAGGTCGACCAATTCCTGGAGGTGATTGCGGACCAGGCCGAGCAGACCGGCAGGATGGTGGAGTCGCTGCTGGTCCTGGCGCGCTCCAGCGATGTGCAACTGCGTCGCCAGACCGTGGATGCCGGGCCCGTGGTGCAGACGGCGCTGGGCTTGCTGCAACTGCCGGATGCGCTGCCGCTGCCGGTCTGCATCGAAGCCTTGCCGCAGATCGACGCCGACCCCGATCTGGCGCAGCAGGTGTTCTTCAACCTGATCGGCAACGCCCTGAAGTTCGCCAGCGCTTCGGCACAGCCTGCATCGGTGGTGATCGGCGTGGTCGGCGACCAGCAGCCGCCCGTGCTCTTCGTGCGGGACAACGGGGTGGGATTCGATCCCAGCCAGGCAGACCGGCTGTTCAAGCCCTTCCACCGGCTTCACGGCGCGCAGTTCGCGGGCTCGGGTGTCGGCCTGTCCATCGTCAAGCGCATCGTCGACCGGCACGGCGGCCGGGTGTGGGCCGAGAGCCTGCCCGGACAGGGCGCGACCTTCTACGTCAGCTTCGGCCCGCAGGCTGTTGACGCCAATGCCGGCGAGCTGCCGGCAGGCGACTGAGCACGGCCTGCCATCAGCTGCTGCTCAGCAGCCGCGAAGCGGCCTGGTCCTGCTTCTCGGAGGTCTGCAGCAGCTTCATCTGGTGTTCGAACTGGCGCGCGGCCGAGATCATCGCCACCATGGTCTCGACAGGGCTGACGTTCGAGCCTTCGAGCGAGCCGCTTTGCACCCTGGCATTCGGATCGGCCTCCAGGTCGCCGGTGGCGGCGCGGAACAGGCCGTCTTCGCCGCGCGTGAGCAGGTTGCCGGCCTCGGGCGTCACCAGCTTGAGCTTGCCCACCGCCTGCGGCTTGCCGCCGGGCACGGTGGCCGAAATCGTGCCGTCGTCGCCGATCTGCACCTCGGCATTCGTCGGCACCGTGACAGGCCCGCCGTCGCCCATGACCTGCAGGCCATTGCGCGTGACCAGCAGGCCCTCGCTGTTGACTTCCAGCGCACCGGCTCGCGTGTAGGCCTCGGTGCCGTCCAGCCCCTGCACGGCCATCCAGGACTGGCCTTTCATCGCCACGTCCAGGTTGCGGCCGGTGACTTCCAGTGGCCCCGCGTCGCCCTTGTAGCCGATGGTGGTTTCGAGCGCATAGGCGCGCGTGGACGCGCCATCGCCGCGCACCGGCACCGAGCGGAACGCCGCCATCTGCTCGCGAAAGCCGGTGGTGTTGACGTTCGCCAGGTTGTGGCTGATCACTTCCTGGCGCTGCATCGCCGCCTTCGCGCCGGACATCGACAGGTAGATCATGCGGTCCATGGCGGATTCCTAAGTCGGGTTAGCGGAGGTTGACCAGCGTCTGCAGCACCTGGTCCATCGTCTTGATGGTCTGTGCGTTGGCCTGGTAGTTGCGCTGCGCGGTGATCATGCCGACCAGCTCACCGGTCAGGTCCACGTTGGACTCTTCCAGCGCACCGGCCTGCAGCGAGCCGATGTTGCCCACGCCAGGCGTGCCGACCACCGGGTCACCCGAGGCATAGGTGCGCTGCCAGCCGTTGCCGCCCATGGGCTGCAGGCCCTGCATGTTGCGGAAGGTCGCCAGCTCGACCTGGCCCGCCGGCTTGGACTGGCCGTTCGAGTAGCGCGCCATGATGATGCCGCTGTCGTCGATCGCGATGGACGACAGGGAACCCGGGGCGTAGCCGTCCTGCGCCAGGTTGGTCACCGCGAAGTCGGAGCCGTACTGGGTCGAGCCCTTGAAGCTCAGGTCGATGCCCGTGATCGGCAGCGTCTGCGAGCCAGCCGAATTCTGCGAGGCGGGAATGTCGAAGGTGACGCCGGTGGGCGTGGCCGAGGAGCCGTCGGACTGGAAGTCCAGCTCGGTCAGTGGTTGCGGGTCGGTGCTGCTGCCTCCGACCGAGGTGCCGTTGGCGGTCACGTAGACGTTCCACTTGTCGGTGTCGGTCTTCTGGTAGTAGTAGGTCAGCGCCACGGGCTGGCCCTTGGCGTCGTAGGTCGTCAGCGAGGTGGCCTTGTTGTAGGTCGTGGCATCGGTGAAGTTGATGCGGGGCGACACGCCGCTGCCCGGATCGGTGGTGGCCAGGCGCGAGTCCAGGTTGAACTCCATGTCGATCGACGTGGTGGCCTGGGGGCTGATGCCGGCGGTGGGCAGCTGCAGCGGCACCGCCAGGCCAGGCTGGATGGTGCCGGTGTTGTCGGCCTGGTAGCCCATCAGCTTCAGGCCCTGGTTGTTGACGATGTTGCCGGTGGAGTCGACCTTGAACTGGCCGTTGCGCGAGTAGGTGACGGGGCTGTGGCCGTCGGTCAGCTGGAAGAAGCCGCCGCCGTTGATCGCCACGTCCATCGGGTTTTCGGTGGCCGTGATGTTGCCCTGGGTGAACTGCTGCGACACCGAAGCCAGCTGCACGCCAATGCCGACATTGTTGGTGCCGGCGCCGTTGAGCGCGCTGGCATACATGTCGGCAAACTCGGCGCGCGAGGACTTGGCGCCGTAGGTGTTCGCGTTGGCAATGTTGTTGCCGATCACGTCCAGGCTCTTGGACATGACGTTCAGGCCGGAGAGGCCTTGCTGGAAGCTCATGGATTGCTCCTGGGGCTGGAAGAGGAAAGCGGAAAGACGGGGCGGAGACGGGGGAAGGCGACCTGTGCCGGCCGGCGATCAGAGGAAGGCCCAGACGGCGTCATAGGCCACCCGGTCGCCATTGGAGAGTTCCAGCGCCATCGTGTTGTTGAAGGTGCTGACGGCGGTGATCTTGTCGGTTTGCAGCGGCATCGAATCGACCGCGGCGCCCTTGGCGGTGGCGGTGACCTTGAAGGTCAGCGCATTGCCCTGGCGTTCGGTCGGAATGTCCCAGTTGAAGTCGTGGCGGCCGGCTTCGAGGTTCTTCATCGTGACCGTGTCCAGCGTGGTGCCGTCGGCCGTCTGGATCTCGACCTTGACTTCGTCCGAGGCGCTGCTGATCTCGAAGCCGCCGCTGCCCTTGCCCGCGGCCTGGGTCAGCGTGTTGCCTTCGTAAGCCACCTCGTGGCCGACCAGCGCCGCGCCCTGCATGGTCTGCATCTGCAGGAACTGCGTGTTCAGGCCGCCGACCGTGGTGTTGAGCGTTTCCAGGCCGGTGACGGTGCTGATCTGCGCCATCTGGCTGGTGACCTGCGCGTTGTCCAAAGGGTTCAGCGGATCCTGGTTCTGCATCTGCGTGACCAGCAGCTTCAGGAAGCGGTCCGAGGCCTCGCTGCTGG
Organism: Ideonella azotifigens; assembly: GCF_006519715.1. GTDB lineage: Bacteria > Pseudomonadota > Gammaproteobacteria > Burkholderiales > Burkholderiaceae_C > Ideonella > Ideonella azotifigens. The sequence goes on along the minus strand of NZ_VIDT01000064.1, from coordinate 1,499 downwards.
AGGTGCTGTTCAGCCCGGCGGTGGTGCCGGTCTTGTTCGTGCTGTTGGTGCCAGTGGCGGAATCGACGGCCATGAGGGCCTCCTATGAAATCAGGTGGGCGGGGACGGCGCGGGACTCAGCCCTGGCCCATTTGCAGCGTCTTGAGCAGCAGGCTCTTGGCCGTGTTCATGACTTCGATGTTGTTCTGGTACGAACGCGAGGACGAGATCATGTTGACCATCTCTTCGACCGGGTTCACGTTGCTGTAGGTGACATAGCCTTGCGCATCGGCCTGCGGGTGCGAAGGGTCGTGGATCTTGCGGCCGGCGGTCTGGTCTTCCTGGATGTTGGAGACCCGCACGCCGGCGCTGGCGGTCAGGCCGTCATCGCTCTGGCGGCCGGCCGAGACATTGCCGGCAGCGTCCATCAGCACCGTCTGGAACACGACCTGGCGCGCCTTGTAGGGCTGGCCATCCGGGCCGGCGACGGTGTCGACGTTGGCCAGGTTGGAGGCCACCACGTTCAGCCGCTGGCTTTGCGCGCTGACCGCACTGCCCGAGATGTCGAACACCTTGAACATGCTCATTTGGCAGCTCCTTGCGGCTTGGTGGGAACAGGAGAGACCGGGCTGCGCGGCGCAGGTGCCATCGGCCAGTCGCCGGACACGGGACGCTGCGGCGGCGAGGCGGGTTGCAAAGTCCAGTGGCTCATCTCGGGGCTCCTTCAGTCAGGCCGGGCATCAGCCCTGGCTCGGGCTCTTCATCGCGTCGGACAAGGCCTTGATCTGGCCATTCAGAAACCTCAATGTGGCCTCGTACTTGACCGAGTTCTCGGCGAAGCTGGCGCGCTCGCGGTCCATGTCGACCGAGTTGCCGTCCAGGTTGGTCTGCGAGGCGAGTGCGTATTTCAGGCCGGTCTCGCTGGTGGCGCCGGCCGCGGGCTGGATGTGGCCGGCCTGGGTCGCCGCCATGCGGCCATTCACCGCGGCGCTGCCGGTGGCTTCGCGCAGGGCTTGCGAGAAGTCCATTTCGCGGGCCGTGTAGCCAGGGGTGTCGGCATTGGCGATGTTGCTGGCAATCAGGCGCTGGCGTTCGGCCCGCAGGGACAGGGCCTGGGACTGGAAGTCCATGCTGTCGGTCAAGCGGTTGATCATGCGAACGTCCTTCAGAAGTTGCCGAGGTGAGCCGATAAGCAGGCATGGCTTGCGGCGTGGAGCGATTGTGAAAGTGCGCGCCGCCCTCTGAAGGCGCGAAATGGCGGCCACCGGCCCCGCATTTCGGACCGTCCGACAGCGCCTGGCTGCCTACAGTGCAAAACCTGACGCTCCAGGAAACTGCCATGCCAGCCCGAACCCCCGCCCTGCCCCGTACCGCCCGCCGCGCGCTGATGCAGCCGCTGCTGTGCGCTGCGCTGGCCGCGGCCTGGGCCGGCGTGTCGGCTGAAGAGATCGTCATCAACCCCGGCCTGGTGCAGACCTTGCCGCCGAACACCCGCATCATCAAACCGGCCGCCGCGCCCG
>NZ_VIDT01000639.1 GCF_006519715.1 Ideonella azotifigens | reverse complement strand
GCCGCACCCAAGGCTTCGCCGTGCGCCTTGGCGGTGCCGGCGCGATTCGGCGAGCCCTGGCCGATGCGCGTGCGGCAGCAGATCAGCACCGGCTTCTCGGATGCATGGGCCGCGGCGATTGCGCGGTCCAGCGCGTCGAAGTCGTGGCCATCGACGGCACGGATCACGGTCCAGCCGTAGGCTTCGAAGCGCCCCGGCGTGTCGTCGCCGAACCAGCCCTTCACGTCGCCATCGATCGAGATGCCGTTGTCATCGTAGAACGCGACCAGCTTGCGCAGGCCCCAGGTGCCGGCCAGCGAGCAGGCTTCGTGGCTGAGGCCTTCCATCAGGCAGCCGTCGCCCAGGAACACATAGGTGCGGTGGTCGACCACCGCGTGCCCTGGGCGGTTGAACTCGTCGGCAAGCAGCTTCTCGGCGAGCGCCATGCCCACCGCATTGGCAATGCCCTGGCCGAGCGGCCCGGTCGTGGTCTCGACGCCGGGCGTGACGCCGACCTCGGGGTGGCCGGGGGTGAGCGAGTGCAACTGGCGAAAGCGCTTGAGTTCGGCCATCGGCAAGGCGTAGCCGCTGAGGTGCAGCAGCGCGTAAAGCAGCATCGAGCCGTGGCCGTTGGAGACAACGAAACGGTCACGGTCCATCCATTGCGGATCCGCAGGATCGTGCTTCAGGTGGTGGCGCCACAGCGCTTCGGCGATGTCGGCCATGCCCATGGGCATGCCGGGATGGCCGGAATTCGCGGCCTGCACGGCGTCCATGGCCAACACGCGAAGTGCGTTGGCACAGGTCGCGCGAAGTGCGTTGGCGCCGGATGCGACGGAAGTCGGATTCATGGTCATGTTCAGGGCCCCGGTCAGTGGGAAAGCAGCTTCTTGCGCCGCTCGACGAGGCGCATGATCATCGGCGTGAAGATCAGCTGCATCGCCAGCTCCATCTTTCCGCCCGGCACGACCAGCGTGTTGGCGCGCGACATGAACGAGTCGTGCAGCATGCTCAGCAGGTAGGGCATGTCGATGCCCTTGGGGTCCGAGAAGCGGATCACGACCAGGCTCTCATCGGCCGTCGGGATGGTGCGCGCGATGAACGGGTCGGAGGTGTCCACCACCGGCACACGCTGGAAGTTGATGTGGGTGCGCGTGAACTGCGGGCAGATGTAGTGCACGTACTCGTGCATGCGGCGCAGGATCACGTCGGTCACCGCCTCGGTCGAGTAGCCGCGCGTGCTCTTGTCGCGATGGATCTTCTGGATCCATTCGAGGTTGATCACCGGCACGACGCCGATCAGCAGGTCGGCCAGGCGCGCTACGTCCACCTTGTCGGTGGTCACGCCGCCGTGCAGTCCCTCGTAGAACAGCAATTCGCTGGGCGGCAGCGGCGCCCACGGAGTGAAGGTGCCGGGCGGCTGTTTGAAGGGCGCGGCTTCTTCTTCGTTGTGCAGGTACTTGCGACTGGTGCCAGTGCCGCTTTCGGCATAAGCCGCGAACAAGGCCTCGAGTTCCTTGAAGAGGTTCGCGTCCTCACCGAAATGGCTGAAGTGCGGCCGGTTCTGCTTCTCGGCCTCGGCCATCGCGACCTTCATCGCAGCGCGGTCGTAGCGATGGAAGCTGTCGCCCTCGACGACGGCCGCGGCCACGCCTTCGCGGCGGAAGATGTTCTCGAAAGTTCGCGTCACCGAGGTGGTGCCGGCACCGGACGAACCGGTGATCGCAATGATGGGGTGCTTGGCAGACATGGTGGATCTCGCTTTCTAATTAGACGACGCGGGTTCAGCCGGCGCCGGGCCGCCCCAAGGCGGCTGAACACCCGCTCGGCGGGTGGCGCCGGTACGCCGGTGCCGGGTGCTCCATCACACAGCGGCAGCGAAAAGCCCGCGCCTGCCGAACAGCGGCGCGTCGAAGGCCTCGGGCGGTTCGTCGCGGTGGTAGCCCTCGATGCGCTCGACCTCCTGCTTCGAACCGAAGATGAAGCCGATTCGCTGGTGCAAGGCTTCCGGCTGCACCGCCATCAGCCGCTCGCGCCCGGTGCTCGCGGCGCCACCCGCCTGCTCGATCAGGAAGGAGATGGGGCTTGCCTCGTAGAGCAGCCGGAGCCGGCCGGCGCGCGCCGGGTCCTTGCGGTCGCGCGGGTACAGGAACACCCCGCCGCGCATCAGGATGCGGTGCGTCTCGGCCACCAGCGAGGCGATCCAGCGCATGTTGAAGTCGGCATCGCGCGGCCCCGTCTGGCCGGCCATGCATTCGTCGACGTAGCGCTTCACGGCGGGCTCCCAGAAGCGGCTGTTCGAGGCGTTGATCGCGAACTCGCGCGTACTCTCGGGGATCTGCAGGTCCGGGTGGCTGAGCACCCACTCGCCCAGCATCGGGTCGAGCGTGAACGCGTGCGTGCCACGGCCCAGCGTGAGCACCAGCATCGTCGTCGGGCCGTAGATCGCGTAGCCCGCGCCGACTTGCTCGGTGCCGGGCTGCAGGAAGTCCTGCGGCTGCGGGTCCTGCCCCGGCGTGGCGGCACGCAGGATCGAGAAAATGCTGCCCACCGACACGTTGACGTCGATGTTGGAAGACCCATCCAGCGGGTCGAACAGCAGCAGGTACTTGCCGCGCGGGTGCTGGGGCGGCAGCAGATACGGCTCCTCCATCTCTTCGGACACCATGCCGGCGAGTTGGCCGCCCCATTCGGTCGCGCGAATGAAGAGCGCGTTGCTGAGCACGTCCATGGCCTTCTGTTCTTCGCCCTGGACATTGATGCTGGCCGTGGTGTCGACTTCGTTGCCAAGCGCACCGGCCAGTGCACCGAAGGCCACCTTGCGGGCGATCGCCTTGCAGGCCAGCGAGACATCGGTGATCAGCGCATTCAGGTCGCCGGTGGCGCCCGGGTGTCGACGGCGTTCGTCGATCAGGAACTGGGTGAGTGTGGGTCTTCCTCCGGTGGGCATCGCTGTCTCCTTGTTTCAATGTGATGTGTCGGCACCGACGGGCATCGCCAGCCGGTGCAGCAAGTCTTGCGGTGTTGCGAGCCGCCACAGATCGGCGGGCAGCTGCGTCGGTGCGTGGCCGTAGCCCCAGCCAGCCCATGCTGCGGCACTGCCGGCGGCCAGCGCAGCGGCGATGTCGACCGCCGCGTCACCCACCATCAGCAAGCGCTGCGCCGGGTGTCGCCGCGGATCACCTGGATCCGGTTCTGCGGCGTGG
>NZ_VIDT01000638.1 GCF_006519715.1 Ideonella azotifigens | reverse complement strand
CCCGGCCGCACCCGCTGGCGCCACCACGGTCGCCATCACCGCCATTTCCGGCGCGCCGCACGAGCTGGCCTGGAGCGGCAGCGACATCCTGATCCCCACCTTCGTGGTCTTCAGCCAGGCCCGCGTGCCCGGCTTCAACCGCGTGCTGCGCATGGACCCGGCCACCTACCAGGTTACCGGCTACCTGCTGGACAACGTCGGCACCGACTACCGCAGCATTGCCGTGCGGCCCACGACCTTGCCCGGCCAGCCGCTCATCGCCGTGAACGGCAGCGGCACCGGCACCACGCTGATCGTCGACGGCAACACCGGCGCCACGCTCGCCAACCTGGTGCTCAGCACCAGCTACCCCGACGCCACGCCGCAGGACCTGGCCATCGTCAACAACCCGGCCACCAAGCTCCCGTCCAAGCTCTACGTGGTGGACCTGTTCCGCGAAACCGTGCGGCCCATCCTGCTCACCGGCAGCCCGCTGTACAAGCTGCGGCCAGAAATCCCGCTCGCCTGGTCCGGCCAGGTGCGCGTGCCCGGTACCGGCGTGCTGTCGGCCGCAGACGAAGGCGAATGGATGTTCCGCAACGTGGTTGCGCTGGGCGGCACCGCCACCGCGCCCAACTCCGTCACCTGCAACAGCTGCCACATGGACGGCGCGTCCGACAACTCCAGCCTGCACGTGGTCGAGGCACCGGGGCTGCAGTCGCTCCAGGCTGCACGCAAGCCGGCCGGCCACGGCACGATGGCGAAGGCCGTGAACCCCTCGGCCGATGTGCCCATCGGCGTGCCCATCCAGGTCCCGGCGCCCTGGGGCGCGGTCGAAACGGCGCCGTTCTTCTGGGACGGCTCGGTGCCCACCATCCAGCGCCTGGTCGCCGGCGCCCAGGCCCTGCACAACCATACCGGCCAGCCGCCCCCTTCAGGCGCCACGACGGCTCTGCTGAACTTCCTCACCGGCCACCTGCCACCTGCCAGCATCTACCTGAACCAGGACGGCAGCATGACCGCCGACCAGCAGGCCGGCAAAGCCATCTTCGAAGGCAGCGCCCGCTGCACCCAGTGCCACGCCGGCAGCACCTTCATCCCGCCGGCGGGCAGCCCGCTCACCATCCCCGACGGCATCGGCACCACCCTCGTCCCCGCGAACGTCCCCAGCCTGCGCGGTGCCTGGGCGACGGCGCCCTACCTGAGCCAGGGCCAGGCCAAGACGTTGATGGATGTGCTGACGATGAACCCGAACGACGCGCACGGGCAGGCGGCGGCGCCCTTGACGGATGCGGAGCGCAAGCAACTCGTCGAGTATTTGAAGGTCTTGTAGGGCACAGATTTCCATGAACACATGGCTCGTTCTGCTGCTGGTGGGCATGCTGGTTGGCCATGCGGCATGGGTCACCCGCATCGTGCTTGGCAATTCAGCGCTTGAGCGACAGCAGAAGCTGGCGCAGTGCCTGCTGGTCTGGCTGCTGCCACCACTGAGCGCCTTGGCTGTGCACCTGATCAATTGGGGCCTGGCGCGAGAACCTGGCGGCCGTGGTGTTGTATCCAGCGTCGAGCCGCAGATGGATCAGGGCGTTTCCCCTCCCGTCCTGGACTGATGGACAAAACGTGCCAGCCACCAAGCCCAAGGGCGCACACACCTCGCCCGCAGATGCCACGGCCGCTGTCGATGCGTTCATGGCATCGCTCGTGCACCCGCACAAGGCCGTGATCGAATCCCTGCGGGTGCTGATGCTGGCGCTGGACCCGTTGGTGCAGGAAGGCGTGAAGTGGAATGCTCCGAGCTTTCGCACCACCGAGTATTTCGCCACGACGAATCTGCGGGCGAAGGCCGGCATCGGCGTGATCCTTCACCTCGGCGCGAAGGTGCGTGACCTACCGCCCGGCGGCGTGCAGATCGCCGACCCGGCGGGCTTGGTGAAATGGCTCGGCGAGGACCGCGCGATGGTCGAGTTCGCGGATGCGCAAGCCTTCGACGAGGCGAAGCCGGCGTTTCAGGCGATCTTGCGGCGGTGGCTCCAGTTCGTCTGAACGGCTTTGCGGCGGCCGGGCCAGCTTCCCGAGATTGCCGATGAGCCTGTGAATGCCAGTCAGGTCGCGCTGCGCGGCACAACAGGTTTGATTTTCAGGCGCTGGGCGTTGCGCGCCAGGACTTCATCGAGCGTCACGATGTGCTTCGCACCCGCAGCCTCGGCGCAGGCCAGGTGGAGTGCATCGCCGGCGCGCAGCGCGCTCGCGGCATCCAGCACCAGTTCTGCCGCGCGATGGAAGTGTGCCGGCGCTACAGGCAGCAGCCCGAGGTCAGCCGCCACCATGCGCTCGAAACGAGCCCAGGCGGCCTTGGCCTGTGGCGCGTCAATGGCGCCAGTGCGCTGCTTGATGCCAAGGGCACTGGCGAATTCGGGAATGCACCAAGCAGCCGCCACCAGTTCGTCTTTTTCGCCCGAATACCAGGCAGCTGCAGCGGCGCTGTGCTGCTCGTTCACGAACAGCGGCACGAGCACGCTGGTGTCGACGTAAACCACCTCAGTACCGGGCGTCGCTGCGAACTTCTTCCATCACGGATTCGCTCGTCGGCATTTCGTTGCGCGCTTCGGCCAGCTCGCGGGCAAACGCCTTGCGGTCCCATTGCGCCGGCCGAATGGACAGGGTGCCATCCACGGTGAACTGCGCCTCGACGGTCGCACCTTCGCGCAGGCCGAGCCGGCGCACGACCTCAGACGGAATTCTCAGTGCCAGGCTGTTGCCCCACCTCGCGACTTGCAGGTCCATGATGTATATCCTTATGTGGATCTACATCGTACGTGCTCGACGCGTGCTGTCAAGCAGTGGCATGCACGCCAGGGGTCATGTCAAGCGTAGCTGCGCGCGTCCTCGATCACCTTGCCGTCGTTCGCCAGACTGCCCACCGGCAGCAACTGCACCTCGCAGCGCAGCCGGGTGACTTCGCGCACGGTCTCGGCCACTTGCCGGGCCAGGCCTTCGTTGGCGGGCTCGGCGCACTCAGCCTGCAGCGTCATCTGGTCCTGCGCCATCTGGCCGCTGACGACCAGGCGCAGGCGGCCCAGTGACGGATGGCGGCGGCCGACTTCTGCCACCTGGCTGGGGTGCACGAACATGCCGCGGACCTTGGCGGTCTGGTCGGCGCGGCCCAGCCAGCCGCGGATGCGGGTGTTGCTGCGGCCGGTGGGGCAGCGGC
>NZ_VIDT01000637.1 GCF_006519715.1 Ideonella azotifigens | reverse complement strand
AGGTGGCAGCGCCGACGTGGGCACGGTCTACCGCGTGGCGCTGGACGGCAGCTTCACCCAGCTGCACAGCTTCGACACCACCAGCCCGGCCGGCTACGCCCCTTACGACCGGCTTACCCCCGCGCCCGATGGCAGCCTCTACGGCACCACTTGGCACGGCCCGGCCGGGGCCTCCGGCACGGTGTTTCGCATCCAGCCCTGAGGCACAGGTGACCGAGGGGGCGCGGCCTCAGACCGTGCCCTCCTCCACCACCTCGGTACCTGACACATGCACCGCCCGCGGCAGCTCCCGCACGCCGCGGATGATGGGCAGCTGCCAGGCGACCAGCGCCAGCAGCGAGCAGCCGATGCCGGCAAAGCCCAGCGACCAGCGCAAACCCATGTGCTCGCCCAGCCAGCCGCCGATCATTGCGCCCGGTGCTGCGGGCAGCAGGATCAGCCAGCGCATGGTGCTGGTCATGCGGCCCAGCAGCGGCTCGGGCGTCACGGCCTGGCGCAGCGAGATGAAGTTGATGAAGATCAGGATCGCGCCGACGCCAAAGCAGCTCAGCATCAGCGCGAAACACGCCACGCCCCAGGGCCCGACCGGTGCCACCGCCAGCAGCAGCCAGCCGGCCGCGGTGCCGGCAAAACCTGTCACCAGGCAAGGCCCCGGCCCCAGCTTCTGGCTGATGCGCCCGCCCAGCAGGCTGGCGGTGACCGTGCCCACGCCCAGGCCCACGTAGCTCAGCCCCACCGCATGCTCGCTCATGCCCAGCGTGCGGGTGGCGAACAGGATCTGCACCACCGTCGCCGCCTGATGGCACATCTGCCACAGGCCCACGCAGCTGGCCAGCGTGATCAGCAAACGCTGGCGCCAGACGAACTGCAGGCCGGCGCGCAGGTCGGCCCAGAAGCGGCCAGGCGGCGTGCTGCCGCGCTGCTCCTCGACCTTCAGGCCCCGCAGGATCCACGACGAGCCGACCAGCAGCACAGCGTCCACCAGCAAGGCCACCGGCGCGCCCAGCACGCGGATCAAGGCCCCCGCCACGCCCGGGCCCGCGACTTCGGCACCGGAGCTGGCCAGCGCGTTCTTGGCATGCGCTTCGACCAGGCGCTCACGCGGCACGACCTGGGTCAGCACGATCTGCGAGGCCGAGCCCGCCGTCGTGTGCACCAGGCCGATGAAAAACCCCACCATGTACATCCAGGGCATGCCCAGCCAGCCCAGCCACCAGGCGATGGGCACGGTGGCCACGGCGGCCGCCAGCGTCAGTTCACCCGCGATGTAGACCGGCAGCTTGCGCACCCGGTCCAGCCACACGCCCGAGGGCAGCGAAAACAGGATGAAGGGCAACAGCTCCATCGTCGTCAGCGTGCCCATCTGGGTCGGCGTGGCGTGCAGCAGCACCGCGGCGGTGAGCGGCAGGGCCAGCATCGTGACCTGGCCGCCCAGCGAGCTGATCAGGATCGAGGACCAGAGCCGGCGGTAGATCCGGTCTCGCAGCAAGTCGTCGGGCGCGAGTCGCAGGCGCTCGCGAAAGTTGTTCCACCAGGACCTCATGGGCCGCCTCACCTGTCTTTTTGTCGGCGGGCTGTCGCAGCCGGCCTCTGACCCCACGCAGCCGGGTCACGGCCTGGCGCAAGGGCGGTCGGCGATGCTAGCAGGCCGGCCGCGCGGCTCGTGCACCCGGCGCCTGCGGGCCTGCGGGCCTGAAAGGCCCGGCGTGGCGCCAACGCCTCATCCCGGCACGGCCCCCTAGGTTCCGTGAAATATGACACGGAACTTACGCTTAACATCCTTCCGCCTATGGATATGAGTTTCATCGCCACGGCCTGAACGGAACGCCGCGAAGTCCGGTCCGGGCCGTCCCTCATGACACTGGAAATGACTCAAGAATGAACAAGATCCTGTCGTTGGTTGCGGTCTGCGTGCTGGCCCTGTCGGGCGCCGTCAGGGCCGCTGAATCCCCTGCACTCACGGCCATCATTGCCCTGGAGCCCACGTCGAAGAAGGACGGCATGATGCTGTCGCGCACCGGCATGGCAACCAGCCTGGGCAAGCTGGTCGGCAGCCCCGTGACGGTCAGCGCCAGCGAAGACCTGGCCGACGTCATGCGCGCCACGCGCAGCGCCGGCTACGACGTCTTCGTCGCGCCGCCGCAGGTCGCGGCGTCGGCGCTGCAGCATGGCTACGAGCTGGTTGGCTCGACCGACCGGGCCGAGCAGTACCTGCTGATAGGCCGCAACAGCCTGGCCTCTGCCAAGAACGCGCGCGGCGCCCGCATCTACCTGCCGCAGCAGGATTCGATCTACACCTACATGGCGCGCGGCATGCTGAATGCCAACGGCCTGTCGCTGAAGGACCTGTCCGACGTGCGCTACGAGCGCTATCCGCAGGCAGGGCTGACGGCGCTGGCCATCGGCGCGTCCGACCTGACGGTGGTGCGCCAGAGCGACTGGGACGAATGGGCCAATGGCAACCCCGGCATGGCCAAGGTGCTGGCCACCTCGACGCCGGTGCCCGGCGGCCTGTCGGTGGTGGTGAAGAAGGAGCTGCCGCCGGAGATGCGCACCAAGATGACGGCCTGGTTTGCGAACAGCGCGCCGGCCATGGGGCTCAAGCCGGTCACCGTGCATGACGACCTGAGGGAATACAAATCGGTGGCCGAGCTGGGCGTGTTCACGCCGCTGTCGCTGCCCGGCGCAACGCTGGTGCACGCCAATGAGGTACAGGAATTGGTGGCCCAGGGCGCCGTGCTGGTGGACGCCCGCAACGACAAGGAATACGGCGCCAAGCACATCCCCGGCGCGGTGCTGATTCCCTATGTCGAGAAAAGCCTGAAGGACATTGCCTTCGACGCCAAGCAGGACGACTTCTCCGGCCTGGCCAAGCTGGACCTGAGCAAGCCCACCATCTTCGCCTGCAACGGCCCGGAATGCTGGAAGTCGTACAAGGCCAGCCGCGCGGCGATCAGCAAGGGCATGAAAACGGTGTACTGGTTCCGCGGCGGCCTGCCCGAATGGGAAGCCAGCGGCATGACGGTCGCCCGGCAGTGAGCAGCGGCCCGCTTCAGACCGCCAGCCCGAGGTAAGCCTCGGTGGCGGCAGCGTTCACACCTGCCGTGTCCCGAGACTGGCTGGCCCAGGCTCCGAAGGCCTCGTAGGCCCGCACGAAGCGGCGCAGTTCCTCGGTGGTCGCGCGGTCCTCGC
>NZ_VIDT01000636.1 GCF_006519715.1 Ideonella azotifigens | reverse complement strand
CAAGTGCGTGCCGCCGAACTGGCGCGTGACGCAGCCGAGCGTGCGCTGGCGGCCACCCGCGTCGGCCAGGAGCTGGGCACCCGCACGATGACCGACCTGCTGCTGGCCATCCAGACGCAGACCTCCACCCAGGGCAGCTACTCGCAGCTGCGCCACCAGTTCGTGCTGGAGCACCTGCTGCTCAAGCAGGCCGGTGGGGCATTGAGCGAAGCCGACCTGGGCGCGCTGAACACCTTGCTGGCCCCGCTCGCGGTGGCCAGCGCGCGCTGACTGTTCCTCCCCTTTTCAGGAGACCCACGATGTTTGCCTACTACCTCGCCCTGGCGCTGCGCGGCATGCGCCGCAGCCGGGTGCTGACCGGCTTGATGGTGCTGGCCCTCGGGCTGGGCATCGGTGCCTGCATGACCACGCTGACGGTCTACCGCGTGATGTCCGGCGACCCGATTCCCAGCAAGAGTCACCGCCTGTTCACGCCCCAGCTCGACAGCGACCCGATGAAGGGCTACACGCCCGACGATGAGCTGCCCGAACAGATGACCCGCTTCGACGCCGAGGCCCTGCTGCGCGAGCACCACGGCGTGCAGCAGGCGGTGATGACGGGCGGTGGCTTTTCCATCGTGCCGGACCAGCCCGACCTGCTGCCGTTTTTTGTCGACTCGCGCTACACCTCGGCTGATTTCTTCAGCATGTTCGATGCGCCGTTCGAAGCCGGCCAGGGCTGGACCGCGGCCGACGACGAGGCACGTGCTCGCGTGGCCGTGATCACGACTGAGCTGGCCGAGAAGGTGTTCGGCAAGCAGCCCGCCGTGGGGCGAGACATCCGCATCGACGAGCAGGTCTACCGCGTGGTGGGCGTGCTCAAGCCCTGGCAGCTCACGCCGCATTTCTACGACCTCAACACCAGCCGCTTCGGCAACACCGAGCAGGTCTATGTGCCGTTTTCGACCTCGCGTGAACTCAAGCTCAGCCGCAATGGCTCGATGACCTGCCATTCCGAGAAGTCGGCCGACCCGACCGCGCTGGCCTCCATGTGCACCTGGGTGCAGTACTGGGTTCAGCTGGACACCGCCCAGCAGGTCAGCGACTACCGCCAGTACCTGCAGGGCTATGCCGAGCGCCAGCATGCGGCGGGCCGCTTCGAGCGCCCGGCGCGCACTGCGCTGCACGACGTGATGGGCTGGATGACGCTCAAGAAAGTGGTGCCCAGCGATGCCGAGTTGCAGGTCGGCGTGGCCTTTGCGTTCCTTCTGCTGTGCCTGGTCAACACCATCGGCCTGCTGCTGGCCAAGTGCCTGCGGCGTGCGCCGGAAATCGGCGTGCGGCGTGCGCTGGGGGCTTCGCGGCGGTCCATCTTCCTGCAGTTCCTGGTCGAGGCCGGTGTCATCGGCCTCTTGGGCGGCGCGCTCGGGCTTTTGCTGTCCATCGGTGGGCTGGCGCTGGTGCGGCAAAGTCCCAGCGGTGTTGCCAAGCTGGCCGAGCTGGACATGACGATGCTGGCGCTGAACTTCGGCCTGGGCCTGGCCGCCAGCGTGCTGGCCGGGCTGCTGCCCGCCTGGCGTGCCTGCCAGATCACGCCCGCCTTGCAACTCAAGTCGTCTTGAAAGGACACACCATGTCGAACTTCTGGATGGATCTGCGCCCGGTGCTGTCGTCGCTGAGCCGGCACAAGACCGCGGCCTTCCTGATCGTGCTGGAGATTGCGCTGAGTTGCGCGCTGATCTGCAACGCCGTGTTCGTGATCGGCCAGCGGCGCGAGCTGATGAACGTGTCGACCGCGGTGGCAGAAAACGAGCTGGTGCGGGTGCAGACCATCGGCCTGCGCAAGGACGAGAACCCGGACGTGCGCACCCGCGAGGACATGGTCCTGCTGCGCAGCATTGCCGGCGTGCGCGATGTGACCATTTCCAGCCAGGTGCCGTTCGGCAACTCGGCGTGGAACACCGGCTATTCGCTGCGCAAGGACCAGGAAAAGCCCACTGCGCACCTGTCGCTCTACATGGTCGGCGAGCGCTTCCTGGACACCACCGGGCTGCGCCTGCTCGAAGGGCGGGACTTCCTGCCGGAGGAATACCAGTCGATGGCCGTGCTGGACAAGATCGAGGGCGACGCGCCGATGCCTTCGGTGCTGATCAACCACGCCGCTGCAGAGAAGCTGTTCCCGGGCGATTCGGCGCTGGGCAAGGAGGTCTGGAACGGCAATGTCGCCAGCCGCGTGATTGGCATCGTCGACGACATCCTGCCGCCCAACCTGCGCCAAGGCAACAAGGCTGCCGTGCTTCAGCCCGTCCGCTTCAACTATGCCAACGGCGGAAGCTACCTGCTGCGCGTGGCACCCGAGGACCGGGACCGCGTGCTGAAGGAAGCTGGCGTGCTGCTGGACAAGGCCATGCACGAGCGCATCATCTTCCGGCTGGAGCGCATGGACGAGATGCGCAGCAAGTACTTCCGCGAGGACCGCGCGCTGGCCTGGCTGCTGGGCATCGTCAGCCTGGCGATGCTGCTGATCACGGCGCTGGGCATCGTCGGCCTGGCCAGTTTCTGGGTGCAGCAGCGCACGCAGATGATCGGCGTGCGGCGTGCGCTGGGTGCCACGCGGCGCCAGATCCTGCGCTACTTCCAGCTGGAGAACCTGCTGCTGTCCAGCGCCGGCATTGCGCTGGGCATGCTGGCGGCCTATGCGATCAACTACGTGCTGATGAAGCAGCACGAGCTGGCGCCGATGCCGCTGTGGTACCTGCCCGTCGGCACGCTGGGGCTGTGGGCGCTGGGCCAGCTGGCGGTGCTCGGGCCGGCCATGCGCGCAGCCGCGGTACCGCCTGTCGTGGCCACCCGTGGGCTAGCATGAGCCCCCGCTGAAACCACCCGCCATGCGCCGCGTCCTGATCATTGACGACCACCCCGCCGTTGGCGAAGCCTTGTCGCTGCTGCTGTCGCTGCACGACATAGCCCCACGCGTGGCCCACGGCCCGGCCGAAGGCCTGGCCTGGCTGGCGCGCGAACCGGTGGACCTGGTGATCCAGGACATGAACTTCAGCGCCGACACCACCTCCGGCCAGGAGGGCCAGGCGCTGTTCCGCGCGCTGCGCGAGGCCCAGCCCGACCTGCCGGTGATCCTGCTCACCGCATGGACCCGGCTGGAGAGCGCGGTCGAACTGGTGAAGGCCGGCGCCGCCGACTACCTCGCCAAGCCCT
>NZ_VIDT01000635.1 GCF_006519715.1 Ideonella azotifigens | reverse complement strand
GCGTGGCCAGCGCGCCCAGGTGCAGGCCCTGGGCCTCGCGGGCCTGGCGCAACATCGCGCCTGGCGTGGCGTGCACGTCAGCGGCGACGGGGAGGCTGTCCGCCTCGTCTGGCTCACTCATCGAATCGACCCTTTTCGAACAGCAGGGTTTCGGGGGCTTCGGGGAAGCGACCGCGCAACTGGTTGCCCAGCACGCGCACCTGACTGTCCTGGCGCAAGCGATTCTCGACGCGCAAGGCCAGCCACAGCGACTGTGCGGTGACCAGGTTGTCCTGGGAATTCACGCGCCGGATGTAGAAACGCGCGCGCTCGAACTCGCCTTCCTTGTACAGCACCTCGGACAGGTTCACGGCCGTGGCCGGATTGGCTGGGTCGATCTCGTAGGCGCGCGAGAGCGTCTTCTCGGCGTCGGCCAGGCGGAAGTCACGGGCCTGGCAGACACCCTGGGCCAACAGGGCCCGCGAAGCGTCGCGCAGCTCGGGTTGGGCGACCAGGGTGTTGTACTGCGCGTCAGCCTCGCTGAAGCGGCGCTGCTGGCACAGGAACCAGCCGTAGTTGTGCATGGTGCTGAGGTCGCTGGGCGCGAGCCTCAGCGCATGCCTGAAGCTCTCTTCAGCCAGTTGCGGCTGGTTCAGGCTGGCGTAGATCAGCCCGCGCAGGTTGTAGGCCTCGACCGAAGTCGGCTTGGCAACGATGGCCTGCTTGACCTCGTCCAGCGCGGTGGTGTTCATGCCGCGGCCGAAATAGGCCTCGGCGAGCTCCATGCGCACCTTGGCGCGGCGGTCGGCATCGGTCTGGTCCGAAGCAGTCACCAGGTCCTTGCTGTCCCTGGGCTTATCAGCCACGCAGGCGGACAGACCCCAGACGAGCCCCGACGCCAATCCCCACATCAGCAGCCCCCGGCCCAGCGCGGCGCGCCAAGCAGCACGGCCATGGAGTACACCGTCTTGCGAACGGCCCTGTGCGGCGCCAGGAGCAAACATCATCGTAGCGGAGACCCCAGGGGAACAATGGGCACGGGCAGGCGCTTCATGCGCTCGCTCGCTCGGGTGCGGTCCTGCACTTCGCCAGCAAGCTGGCCACAGGCCGCGTCAATGTCGTCGCCGCGCGTCTTGCGCACGGTGGTCACCAGGCCACCGTCTTGCAGGATTTTCGCAAAGCGCATCACCTGCTCGCGCGGCGAGCGCAGCAGGCCGGATGCCGGGAACGGGTTGAACGGGATCAGGTTCAGCTTGCAGGGCACGCGGTTCGGGCCGCGGCCATTGACCAGCGCCAGCAGCGCGCGGGCGTGGTCTTCGGTGTCGTTGACACCGTCAAGCATGCAGTATTCGAAGGTGATGAAGTCGCGCGGCGCGGCTTCCAGGTAACGCAGGCAGGCCTGCATCAGCTCGGCAATCGGGTACTTGCGGTTCAGCGGCACCAGGTCGTCGCGCAATGCGTCGATCGGCGCATGCAGCGACACCGCCAGCGCCACCGGGCAGTCTTCGCGCAGGCGGTCCATCATCGGTACCACGCCGGAGGTGGAGACCGTGACGCGACGGCGCGAAAGGCCGTAGGCGTGGTCGTCCAGCATCACGCGCAGCGCAGGCACCAGTGCGTTGTAGTTCTGCAGCGGCTCGCCCATGCCCATCATCACGACATTCGTGATGGCCCGCTCGCCGGGCTTCAGGCCCAGCCGCTCGCGCAGCTTGTGTTCGGCCATCCAGAGCTGCGCCAGGATCTCGCCGGTCGTCAGGTTGCGGCTGAAGCCCTGATGGCCGGTGGAGCAGAAACGGCAGCCCACCGCACAGCCGGCTTGCGACGACACGCACAAGGTGCCGCGGTCGTCTTCCGGGATGAACACGGTTTCGACCGCGTTGCCGGCGCCGACGTCAAACAACCATTTGACGGTGCCGTCGGTCGAAATCTGCTCGGTGACGACGGGCAACGGGCGAATCTCGGCCTTGCCGGCGAGTTTCTCGCGCAGCGATTTGGCCAGGTCGCTCATGGCGGCAAAGTCTTGCGCGCCTCTTTGATGAATCCAGCGGAAAAGCTGGGTGGCGCGGAAGCGCTTTTCACCCAGACCTTCGCAAAACGCGGCCATGCCATCGAGATCGAAGTCGAGAAGATTGACGACGCCGGTCATGACGATGTGGCCGCTTGAGTTGACAGAAGAATCCAGCCCGCGATCAGCGCGAGTGGATGTTCATGCCGGGGAAGAAAAACGCGATTTCGACGGCAGCCGTTTCGGCAGCGTCAGAACCGTGCACCGCGTTGGCGTCGATGCTGTCGGCGAAATCGGCGCGGATCGTGCCCTTCTCGGCCTTCTTCGGATCGGTGGCACCCATCAGGTCGCGGTTCTTCAGGATCGCGCCTTCGCCTTCAAGGGCGGTGACCATCACCGGGCCGGAGATCATGAAGTCGACCAGGTCCTTGAAGAAGGGACGGGCGGCATGCACGGCGTAAAACGCTTCGGCATCGGCACGCGACAAATGCATCATGCGCGCAGCGATGACCTTCAGGCCAGCGCCTTCAAAACGGGCGTAGATCTGGCCGATGACGTTCTTGGCGACAGCGTCGGGCTTGATGATCGAGAGGGTGCGTTCGATGGCCATTTGATTTTTCCTTCAGGAGTAGTTTTCGGCGAGCGAAAGGACAAAGCCCACAATTTTAGCCTTGCCCCGTGAAACTGGAATAAGACGAAGCAGCCGCGGGGTCAATCCTGGCTTGCCTGAGCGTCGCCGGCTGCCCTCAAAAAGGGACCCGCGACACTCACCGGGCTTCAGCGGCCGCCTCGGCGACCACCACCACCGCCGCCGCCACCGTTGCCCCGGCCCTGCATCTTGCGGGTGAAGGCATCGGCACCGATGTAGCCGACCGAGGTTTGCATCGGATCCGGCTGGCCCTGGCCGCCACCGCCGCCGCCCTTGCCACCCTTGCCGTTGCGACCCTGGCCGGGGCCACGCCCGGTGTTCTGGACGAAACGCTTGTCGTAGGTCTGTTGCAGCGGATTCGGGATCGGGCCGTTCTCGAAATCGTGCTCGCGCGAACCGGCACGCTCGCGTTGGATGGCACGCTTGTCGTAGGTCTGCTGCAGCGGGTTCGGAATGCGGCTGGGATCGCCCGGCTCCCTGTCATCGCGCGGCAGCATCGGTTCACCCTGGTCACGGCGGTTGGCGTTGGGACCAGGGTTGTTGTTGCGGCCACGCGGGCCATCTGCCC
>NZ_VIDT01000634.1 GCF_006519715.1 Ideonella azotifigens | reverse complement strand
GAGCTGGCAGCTGGCGCCGCGCGTGTTTTGGGCGCATGCCGCGGCCCGCGCGTTTTGCCAATTGAAACAAGGGCTTGCGAGCTGCGTTCGGGGTTTTCCCGCGAGGCCCCGAAAGCTGGCTCGCGACTTGTAATCAAAGCAGCAGCAGCCGGTGTACCGGCGACCCCGGACCTTGAAGCAACAAGAGGAGACAGCTCGCATGGAGACGTTCTACGAGGTGATGCGCCGCCAGGGCATTTCGCGCCGCAGCTTTTTGAAGTACTGCTCGCTGACCGCGACCTCGCTCGGCCTCGGCCCGGCCTTCGTGCCGCAGATCGCGCACGCGATGGAAACCAAGCCGCGCACACCGGTGCTGTGGCTGCACGGGCTGGAATGCACCTGCTGCTCCGAGAGCTTCATCCGATCGGCGCACCCGCTCGCCAAGGACGTGGTGCTGTCGATGATCTCGCTCGACTACGACGACACGCTGATGGCCGCCGCCGGCCACCAGGCCGAGGCCATCCTCGAAGAGATCATGGTCAAGTACAAGGGCAACTACATCCTGGCCGTGGAAGGCAACCCGCCGCTCAACCAGGACGGCATGAGCTGCATCATCGGCGGCAAGCCCTTCATCGAGCAGTTGAAGCACGTTGCGAAAGACGCCAAGGCCATCATCAGCTGGGGCTCGTGCGCCTCATGGGGCTGCGTGCAGGCGGCCAAGCCGAACCCGACGCAGGCCACGCCGATCCACAAGGTGATCTTCGACAAGCCCATCATCAAGGTGCCGGGCTGCCCGCCGATCGCCGAGGTCATGACGGGCGTGATCACCTACATGCTCACCTTCGACCGCATCCCCGAGCTCGACCGCCAGGGCCGGCCGAAGATGTTCTACAGCCAGCGCATCCACGACAAGTGCTATCGCCGCCCGCACTTCGACGCTGGCCAGTTCGTCGAGGCCTGGGACGACGAGAGCGCGCGCAAGGGCTACTGCCTCTACAAGGTCGGCTGCAAGGGCCCGACCACCTACAACGCCTGCTCCACGGTGCAGTGGAACGAGGGCACGAGCTTCCCGATCAAGGCCGGCCACGGCTGCATCGGCTGCTCGGAGGACGGCTTCTGGGACAAGGGCTCGTTCTACAACCGACTGACCGACATCCACCAGTTCGGCATCGAAGCCAACGCCGACAAGGTCGGCGGTGTGGCGGCCGCCGTCGTGGGTGCGGCAGCGGCGGCGCACGCGGCCGTCTCGGCGATCAAGCGCGCGAACCAGAACAACGACACCACCACCAAGGTCTGAAGAAAGTACACCCATGGGCGCTTACGAAACGCAAGGCTTCAAGATGGACAACACCGGCCGGCGCATCGTCGTCGACCCGGTCACGCGCATCGAGGGCCACATGCGCTGCGAGGTCAACCTCGACAGCAACAACGTGATCCGCAACGCCGTCTCGACCGGCACGATGTGGCGCGGCCTTGAGGTCATCCTGAAGGGCCGGGACCCGCGCGATGCCTGGGCTTTCGTCGAACGCATCTGCGGCGTGTGCACCGGCTGCCATGCGCTGACCTCGGTGCGCGCGGTCGAAGACGCGCTGGGCATCAAGATCCCGAAGAACGCCTACCTGATCCGCGAGATCATGGCCAAGACGCTGCAGGTGCACGACCATGCCGTCCACTTCTACCACCTGCACGCGCTCGACTGGGTCGATGTGGTCTCGGCACTCAAGGCCGATCCGAAGAAGACCTCGGAGCTGCAGCAGCTCGTCTCGCCGTCGCACCCGCTGTCCTCGGCCGGTTACTTCCGCGACATCCAGAACCGGCTGAAGAAGTTCGTCGAGAGCGGCCAGCTCGGCCCCTTCATGAACGGCTACTGGGGCAGCAAGGCCTACGTGCTGCCGCCCGAGGCCAACCTGATGGCGGTGACGCACTACCTCGAAGCGCTCGACCTGCAGAAGGAATGGGTCAAGGTCCATACCATCTTCGGCGGCAAGAACCCGCACCCGAACTACCTGGTCGGCGGTGTGCCTTGCGCAATCAACATCGACGGCAACGGTGCCGCCGGTGCGCCGATCAACATGGAGCGGCTGAACTTCGTGAAGGCTCGCATCGACGAGATGGTCGAGTTCAACAACAAGGTCTACATCCCAGACGTGCTGGCCATCGGCACGATCTACAAGAACGCCGGCTGGCTGTTCGGCGGCGGTCTCTCGGCCACCAACGTGATGGACTACGGCACCTACTCGAAGGTCAACTACGACGCCAGGACCGACCAGTTGCCCGGCGGCGCGATCCTCGACGGCAACTGGGACGTGATCCACCCGGTCGACCCGCGCGACCCCGAGCAGGTGCAGGAGTTCGTGCCGCACAGCTGGTACAAGTATGCCGACGAGTCCAAGGGCCTGCACCCGTGGGACGGCGTGACCGAGCCCAACTACGAACTCGGCGCCAGGACCAAGGGCACGCGCACAGACATCAAGGAGATCGACGAGAGCGCCAAGTATTCGTGGATCAAGTCGCCGCGCTGGCGCGGCCACGCGATGGAGGTCGGCCCGCTGGCGCGCTACATCCTCGGCCATGCGCATGCGCTGCAGGGCAACAGGTATTCGCAGCGCGTCAAGCAGCAGATCGATTCGTCGGCGGCGGCGATCAACAGCGTCATCCCGAAGGCGCTGGGCCTGCCCGAGACGCAGTACACCGCCAAGCAGCTGCTGCCCACGACCATCGGCCGCACGCTGGCGCGCGCGCTGGAAAGCCAGTACTGCGCCGAGATGATGCTCGACGACTTCAACGAGCTGGTCGCCAACATCAAGGCCGGTGACACCAGCACCGCCAACGTCGAGAAGTGGGACCCGGCGACCTGGCCCAAGGAGGCCAAGGGCGTGGGCACGGTGGCCGCGCCACGCGGTGCGCTCGGCCACTGGATCCGCATCAAGGACGGCCGCATCGAGAACTACCAGTGCGTCGTGCCGACCACCTGGAACGGCAGCCCGCGCGACAACAAGGGCCAGATCGGTGCGTTCGAGGCAAGCCTGATGAACACGCCGATGGCCAATCCGGAGCAGCCGGTCGAGATCCTGCGCACGCTGCATTCGTTCGATCCGTGCCTGGCCTGCTCGACCCACGTGATGAGCCCGGACGGCCAGGAACTCACCAGCGTGAAGGTGCGCTGAAGCCGCAGGCCACGAACCACAAACATCCAGGAGACAACGACATGCTCACGAAAAATC
>NZ_VIDT01000633.1 GCF_006519715.1 Ideonella azotifigens | reverse complement strand
GTGGCGCAAGGGGCGCAACAACACGCTGCAGGCCGAGGCCGGCGACGTGGGCAGCCCCTGGGCCATCGGCGCGGCCGAAGGCGGGCACCTGGACATCCTGCCGGCCCTGGGCACGGCGGACGACTTCCGCCGGCTGGTGAACGCCGCCAAGGAACGCGGCATCGACCTGGCGATGGACATCGCCTTCCAGTGCGCACCGGACCATCCGTGGGTCGCCGAACACCCGGACTGGTTCCGCCACCGGCCGGACGGCAGCGTGCAATACGCAGAGAACCCGCCCAAGAAGTACCAGGACATCTACCCCTTCGACTTCGAGTGCCAGGACTGGCGCGGCCTGTGGCAGGCGCTCAAAAGCGTGTTCGAGCATTGGATTGCGCAAGGCGTGACGATCTTCCGCGTCGACAACCCGCACACCAAGTCGTTTGCCTTCTGGGAATGGGTGATCGCCGAGCTGCGCCAGGCGCGGCCTGAGCTGATCTTCCTGGCCGAGGCCTTCACCCGGCCCAAGGTGATGCACCGGCTGGCCAAGCTGGGCTTCACGCAGTCGTACACCTACTTCACCTGGCGCCACAGCCGGCAGGAGCTGACCGACTACTTCACCGAGCTCTCGCAAGGCCCCGGCCGCCACTATTTCCGGCCCAACGTGTGGCCCAACACGCCGGACATCCTCAGCGAGCAGCTGCACGGCGCCAACCGCGCGATGTTCTCGCTGCGGCTGGTGCTGGCCAGCCTGCTGGCCGCCAGCTACGGCCTCTACGGCCCGGCCTACGAGCTGCTGGAGAACCGCCCCGCAAAACCCGGCAGCGAAGAGTACCTGGACTCCGAGAAATACCAGCTGCGCCACTGGCAGCTCGACGCACCGGACAGCCTGCGCAACCTGATCGCAAGGCTCAACCGCCTGCGCCGCGAGCACCCCGCGCTGCAGGACAACGCCGGCCTGCACTTCCACGCCAGCGACAACGACAAGCTGCTCGTCTGGTCCAAGCACGACCACGCCCGGCGCGACCTGATGCTGGTGGTGTTGAACCTGGACC
Source organism: Ideonella azotifigens (assembly GCF_006519715.1). Taxonomy (GTDB): domain Bacteria; phylum Pseudomonadota; class Gammaproteobacteria; order Burkholderiales; family Burkholderiaceae_C; genus Ideonella; species Ideonella azotifigens. Next base: position 2,174 of record NZ_VIDT01000633.1, on the reverse strand, counting down.
CGCAGCAGATCCAGGTCGGCTGGGTGGACCTGGACCTGGCGGCAATGCAGCTGGCCGCGGACAGGCCGTTCCGTGTCGACGACCTGCTCAACGACCAGCACTTCCTGTGGCAAGGGCCGCACAACTTCGTGATCCTGGACCCGGCGCGCACACCGGCCCATGTGTTCCATGTCCGCCCGCATCCGCGCAACGAGCTGGACTTCAAGGACTTCGCATGAACGCCCCGCTGACCCCCAAGCTCGACACCCCGGACCTGCAGCAAACGGCCCAGCCCGCGCTGGTCCCGGCCGGCACCGCCACGCTGGACGCTGGCGCCATCACCCCGGTGCCGACCGATCCGGCGCTTTGGTACAAGGACGCGGTCGTCTACCAGCTCAACGTCAAGGCCTTCGTCGACTCCAACGAAGACGGCGTGGGCGACTTCCTCGGCCTGGCCAGCCGGCTGGACTACGTGAAGGAGCTGGGTGTCAACACGCTGTGGCTGATGCCCTTCTACCCCTCGCCGCTGCGCGACGACGGCTACGACATCGCCTACTACACCGACGTGCACCCGCAATACGGCACGCTGGACGACTTCAAGCTGATGCTGGCCGAGGCCCACAAGAGGGACCTGAAAGTCATCACCGAGCTGGTCATCAACCACACCTCGGACCAGCACCCCTGGTTCCAGGCCGCGCGCCGTGCGCCGCCCGGCTCGCCCGAGCGGGAGTTCTACGTCTGGAGCGAGACCAACCAGAAGTACCTCGGCACGCGCATCATCTTCACCGACACCGAGACCTCCAACTGGACCTGGGACCCGGTGGCCGGCGCGTATTTCTGGCACCGCTTCTTCAGCCACCAGCCGGACCTGAACTTCGACAACCCGGCCGTGCTGGAAGCCATCCTGAAGATCATGCGCTTCTGGCTGGACCTGGGCGTGGACGGCTTCCGGCTGGACGCGATTCCCTACCTGGTCGAGCGCGAAGGCAGCGCCAGCGAGAACCTGCCCGAGACGCACGCCATCATCAAGCAGCTGCGCGCGGCGATCGACCGCGACTACCCCGGCCGCTTCCTGCTGGCCGAGGCCAACCAGTGGCCCGAAGACGTGCGCGAATACTTCGGCGACGGCGACGAATGCCACGCGGCCTATCACTTCCCGCTGATGCCGCGCATGTACATGGCCATCGCGCAGGAAGACCGCTTCCCGGTGGTCGAGATCATGCAGCAGACGCCGGACATCCCCGACAGCTGCCAGTGGGCCATCTTCCTGCGCAACCACGACGAGCTGACGCTGGAGATGGTGACCAGCAAGGAACGCGACTACATGTACAGCACCTACGCGGCCGACCCGCGGGCGCGCATCAACGTCGGCATCCGCCGCCGCCTGGCGCCGCTGCTGGACAACGACCAGGAGCGCATCAAGCTGATGAACAGCCTGCTGCTGTCGATGCGCGGCTCGCCCATCATCTACTACGGCGACGAGCTGGGCATGGGCGACAACGTCTACGTGGGCGACCGCAACGGCGTGCGCACGCCCATGCAGTGGAGCCCGGACCGCAACGCCGGCTTCAGCCGCGCCGACCCGCAGCGCCTGTACCTGCCGCCCATCATGGACGCCATCTACGGCTACCAGGCGGTCAACGTCGAGTCGCAGACGCGCGACCCTTCCTCGCTGCTGAACTGGATGCGCCGCCTGCTCAGCGTGCGCCAGAGCACCCGCGCCTTCGGCCGCGGCGAGCTGGTCTTCCTCACGCCGGGCAACCGCAAGGTGCTGGCCTACCTGCGCGAGTACGAAGGCGAGACCATCCTGTGCGTGGCCAACCTGGCGCGCAGCGCGCAGCCGGTGGAGCTGGACCTCGCGAAGTACCGCGGCCGCGTGCTGGTGGAGATGATAGGCCGCACGCCGTTCCCGCCCGTCTCGGACCTGCCCTACCTGCTGACGCTGCCGGCCTACGGCTTCTTCTGGTTCCGCCTGGCCGAGAACGCACCGGTGCCCGCCTGGCACACCACCCCGCTGTCGGACGACCGGCCGCTGCTGGTGATGTTCGATGGCTGGCGCAGCCTGTTCCCGGAGCAGGTGCTGCCCTCGCGCACCGGCCTGGCCCAGAAGATCCGCGCGCGGCTGGAGAATGACACGCTGCCGCGCTACATCGAAGGCCAGCGCTGGTACGCCGCGCATGGCGAGGCCATTGCCA
>NZ_VIDT01000632.1 GCF_006519715.1 Ideonella azotifigens | reverse complement strand
TCGGCGCCCGGCGTGGCCGCCGCGCGGCTGCGCGCCACCTGGCACAGGCTCATCAGTTCCAGCACGCCTTGCGCATCGGCCGGGCGTTGCAGCAGCAACAGCACCCAGTGGTGCAAAAACAGATCCAGCTTGCCGAGCGCTGCCGCATCCAGCGTGGATTGCTGGCGCAGCCAGTCCAGCGCTTGGGCCGGCTCGCTGCGCTCAATCAAGTCGTCTGGGTGGTGGTCGATCCAGGCCATGAGGAAAGCATCCTAAATCGTCTGAGTTCGAAAGTTTAGAACAGTTTAGACATCGGCAGGCGCCTTGCTCACTTGATCCGCTTCAGCGCGGGTCTGCGGCTCGGGTCCAGCACAGGCGTTGTCACGCGGCGCCAAGTCAGGCTCACCAGGCCACCATCGTCGCCCACGTCCATGGGAGCGCCATGGCCGGCAGCGTGAGCAAAGCCGGGCAGCAATCGCCCGGTTTTATCCATCGCGGTGTTCTGGGTCTGCGCCACCAGCGTGGACAGCCCCACCCGGACCTGCGCCAGCTCGCGTGCCCGCTGTTTGTGCAGCTTCAGCGTGGTGGCATTGCCGTAGCTGGGCACCCACACCCAATCCACCAGCACCTCGTGCAAGGCGGTGCGAACCCGGTCGTCGCCGTCCAGATAGTCTTTGCAGATCATCACCGTCATGCCGCCCAGCGGGGTGAGCAGCACATGCAGGGTGTTGCCGATCTGGGCGCATTCGGCGCCATGGGCTTCGTCACCAAACAACCGCAGCTTGCGATGCCTGAACAACTCCAGCCCGTTGGCCACCAACACGGGCGCGGTGTTGTAGGCCTGCAGGGGATTCCCACCCAGCTCGGGCTCGTGAAAGCTGCCTGCCACCACAAGCTGAACACTGCCCGTGGCGTGCTGGATCAGGTGCTCGGCAATGACCCGGCGCTGCTGCAGATCGACCGTGAACTCCGGAAACACCACCACCACGGCGCCGCTGTGCTGGGCACGCTGGAGGGTGTCGGCAATCGAGGCTTGGCGTTGTGCCGCAGGCTCCACCGACACGGTGCGCCAGTTGCCTGCCGTGCCAATGTCGCGGGTCCAGGCCACGTCAGCACCGTCATTGAAATGGGCCACCCACGCCTTGAGTTCGCCTTCCTGCCTGGCGGCCAGCTCAGACAAGGCTTCGTCCAGCAGCCCTGCGCTGGGTTGAAGCGATACCTCCAAGCCCTGGCTCGTGCGGCAGGGAATGGCCACGTGGTGGCGAAACCAAAGCGCGCGCTGCGTCACCTGGGTCGCCATCGCCGAGGTCTGACGAGCGGCTTGAAACACCGGCGCAAGCCAGTAGCCTTGGCCCTCCTCGGTGTACTGCGTCTGGGCGCGGCCGGTGGCCAGCGTCCGGCCTGCGGGGCGCTGCATGGCGGCCAGCCATTGGTCCAGCGCCCGGATCAGCGCCAAAGGCTGGGCCTGGGCCAACTCCAACGTCACGGGCTTTTCGTCATCAATGAGCGCGAAAAGACCTTCAACCTGCGCGTCAAAGCCCTGCGCGTCGCGTTGCTGCTCCCAAGCGTTGAGTCGTGGCTGATCACCCGCCAGCACCCACAGCCGAAGCCAGGCCTGCCGCGGCGAGAAATCCTCGCTACCCGGCTTCAGCAGTTGCACCACCCTGCGCATCTGTCTCCCCAGCCCATCTTTTGTTGGCCGAGGATTTTACGTACCAGGCGCTGCCCACCCCAGCCGCCCCGCACCCTGCCCATGCATTGACCCCGGTGAGCCAATTCATGGCTCGCCAGCGCCCCCGCCGCGCCACGGCGTCCACACAAACGCCACCAACGCCTGCACGTCGCGTTCGCGCTGGAACAGTGGGCTGTCGCGGTTGGCGGCGCCGTGGTGGTCGTTGAGGGTGAGGCCCAGGCTCACGGCCATGCTGGGGGACAGGCGCTGGGACCAGCTGGCGCGCAGCGCGGCGCCGAAGTAGCCGGCGCGGGCGTCATAGGTGGCGCGAGTACTGGTCGCGTAGGCTGGGTCCACTTGATAGAAGTACCTCTGCAGTTCTTCGCTGGCCCAGGTGGCCTGTGCACTGAGCTGGACCTGGCTGCCGGCCAGTGGCCAGCCGCGCTGGCGCCAGCGCAGCTCGGGTTGCACCACGTAGCCGCGGCCTTCGATGCTGCCCCAGTCGGTGGAGAACACGCCGCGCAGCTGCAGGTGGGCGCTGAGCTGCTGGCCGCCACCGAGGTTTCTGCGGTAGATGGCTTGCGGGCCGAGCTCGAAGGTGTAGTCCAGGCCGGGCATGCCGGCACGGGCGGGGCTGTCGCGGGCGTTGAAGGCGGCGGCGGCGGAAATGTCCAGCTCGAACTCTCCCGTGTTGAGCAGCCGCCCGCGCACGCCCTCGTCGTCCACGCGCAGGCGCTCGCCGCGGTAGATCACGATGGGCACGACGGCGGCGCGGTTGTGGGTGCTGCCGGCTGCCGGATAGTCCGGCCCGCGCACGCCCACGACGGCAAGGCCGGCTTCCCACAGCGGACGGGCTGCGGGGTTGGGGGACTCGGGCACGGCAGGCGCTGCGTCGGCCCCCTGCGCCCAGGCGGAATGCGTGGCGAACAGGGCAGCAGCAAGAACGGTCAGGACTCGGGTCACGGCGGATGGTCGTGGCACCCCACATCGGGGTGCCGTGACGATACCCGAGACCATCACCTCAGCAACGCTTCACCCCCGCTTGAGCTTGGCCATCTCCTCGCCCACCAGCCGCACCACCAGCCGGTCCAGCGTCTGCACCGAATACTGCTGCACGTCGTGCACGGTCTGCGAACCGGGGCCGCTGCCAGGGTCGCTGGCGTCGCGGTAGGTCAGGAAGACGAAGCGGCCGGCGGTGTACTGGGCCATCTGGCGAAAGATGTATTCGCCGACCGGGTCCAGGCCGCTGGCGCCGACGGCGAACAGCTTGATGCCCTTGGCGAGCGCGGCCTGCATGTCGCGGTCATATTGCGGGCAGGCGCCGGGCCGCCCCAAGCCTGCCTGCCACCCCCTCGGGGGGTTGACGCCGTAGGCCTCGGGGGCTGTCATGCATCCGCCGTAGTCCAGGTGCGGCGGTGCGTCGGCCACCAGCACGACCATGCGGGCGGCTTCGCGGCGCCAGCTGAGGCCATGCACGACTTCATGCAGCGCCTCGTTCAGCGCTTCGGGCGTGTCGCCACCGCCGCCGGCCTGCAGCCGCGCCAGGCCTTGCTGGAAGGCGGCCAGGTCGTGGGTGAAGTCCTGCG
>NZ_VIDT01000631.1 GCF_006519715.1 Ideonella azotifigens | reverse complement strand
GGCTGCAGGCGCAGCGCCATGCGGTGGGCGCCAGCCCTGCACGCGGTGCTGGGCGTCGCTGCGCCAGACAAAGCTGTCGGCCAGCTCGGTCAGGCTTTGTTCGTTCTGGGTGGCGCTGCGCAGCTGATGTGCCAGGCTTTGGCGGCCCCACAGCAGGCCGGCGAGTGCGCACACGCCGCCAAAGGCCAGCATGGGCAGCCAGGACCAGGGCCCGCTCAGGCCTTCCGGATTGCCCGGCGCGGCGGCGAGCGACCATACCAGCAGGATGGCCAGCGCCAGCAGGCCGGCCCACAGCACCGTGGCCGTGAGGCTGCGCCCGCGCGATGCGCGAGCAGACGCCGGGGCGAACGCGCAGGCAGACAGGGATCGGCGCATGGCGCGGATTGTAAGGAGACGATCCGCTTGCAAGGGGCAAACCGCACAGTCGCGCGACATATTCCCGCTGCTCGTATTCACGATGGCGGCAATTCCGCCTTGACGTGCATGGGATGCCGCATGATGCTTGCGCAAGGCCGTTTCCTTGGGAGTGCCAAAATCGCGTGTGGCGAAGGCAGAATGGCGACACAACCAACTGCCGGTCGGCACCCCGACCGGACAAGATTGCAAGATGCTAGATGCCGGCGACAACGCACCTGTGCTGGACTCTGCCAGCCTCGACCAACTGCGGGCGCTCGATCCCCAGGGCAGTTCGGGCTTCGTCAAGCGGGTGCTGGACACTTTTCTTCGCTCGCTGCAGAACCAGCGCGACGCGGTCGCGGCTGCGCATGCGGCGGGTGACCTGAGGGCCTTGTCGCATGCCGCCCATGCGCTGAAGTCGGCTTCGGCCAGCGTGGGTGCGCTGCCGCTGTCGCGCCTGTGCGCTGCGCTGGAAGAGGCGGTGCGGCTGGACCAGCCCGAGCGGGTGCCGGCGCTGGCGCTGAAGTTCGATGCGGCCGCAGTGGCCGCCGATGCCGCGGTGAGGGCCTTGCTCGAAGGCGGGGCCGCATGATGGGGAGCAATGCTTCGGCGTTGCCCTTGACCGAGGAGCGACCCAAGGTGCTGCTGGTTGACGACGACGACGTCAACCTGATGCTGGTGGCCGCCGCGCTGACCCAGCACGGCTTCGACGTCACCCAGGCCAACAACGGCGACGAGGCGCTGCGCATCCTCGGCGGCTGGATACCCGACCTGGTGGTGCTGGACGCGCGCATGCCTGGGCTCGACGGCTTCGAGACCTGCGAAGAGCTGCGCAACATGTACGGCCTGGAAAACGTGCCGGTGCTGATGCTGACCGGCCTGGCCGACGAAGCCTCCATCCAGCGCGCCTACGACGCCGGTGCGACCGACTTCTTCGTCAAGTCCAACCAGTGGAGCCTGCTCGCCGGACGGCTGCGCTACATGCTGCGCTCGGCCCGCACCCAGCAGGAGCTGATCCGCAGCCGGGCCAAGCTGGCGCGCGCGCAGGACCTGGCCCGCATGGGCAGCTTCGAATGGTGGCAGCAGCCGGGCCACGGCCTGCCGGCCGGGCTGGAGCTTTCGGAAGAGGCGCTACGCGTGTTTGGCAGCGGGCCGGACGACCGCCTCAGCTTCCGCGACCTGCTGCGCATGATGACGCGCGACGAGCGGCATTCGCTGGTGCGCGGCGTGCGGCAGATCGTGCGCCAGGTGTTCGGCATTGCGATGGACGTGCCGCTGTCGCGCGGCGTCAAGCGCAACCGCATCATCCACGTCGAAGGCGAACCTGAGTTCGGCGAATACGGCCAGTGCATCGGCTACACCGGCATCGTGCAGGACGTGACCGAGCGCCACCAGGCCGAAGACTCGATCCGCAAGCTGGCCAACAAGGATCCGCTGACCCAGCTGCCGAACCGCCGCCAGCTGCACTGGCGCGCCGAGCGGGCGCTGGAACAGGCGCGCCGCATGGGCCACCAGATGGCGGTGCTGATGATCGACCTGGACCGCTTCAAGAAGATCAACGACACGCTGGGCCATTCGGCTGGCGACGAGCTGCTGCTGTCGGTTTCGATGCGGCTGCGCAGCTGCGTGCGCCACAGCGACCAGATCTTCGACGGCACCGTCGAAGCGGTCGGCGCGCGTTTCCACAGGGCGCTGGAAGCGGTGGGCCGGCTGGGCGGCGATGAATTCGTCGCGCTGCTGCCCGAGGTGGCCGGCGAGGCCGACGCCCAGGCCGTGGCGCAACGCATCCTCGAAGCGCTGCGCGAGCCGGTCTACGTGGCCGACCAGGAGTTCTTCGCCACCGCCAGCATCGGCATTGCGCTGTACCCGCGCGACGGCCAGACGGTGGCCGACCTGATGCGCAATGCCGACGTGGCGATGTATGCCGCCAAGGACCGCGGCCGCAACGACGCGATGACCTATTCGCCCAACCTTGCGGTGCGTGACCGCGAGAAGCTGGAGCTGGAAACCGCGCTGCACAAGGCCATCGAGCGCAACGAGCTGGTGCTGTATTACCAGCCCAAGGTCGAGGCGCAGACCGGCAGGCTGGTCGGCGTGGAAGCCTTGATGCGCTGGCGCCGTGGCGAGACGCTGGTGCCACCCAACGAATTCATCCCGATGGCCGAGGAAACCGGCCTGATCGTGCCGCTGTCCGAATGGGCACTGCGCGAGGCGGCGCGCCAGGCGCGCGAATGGCAGCTGGGTTTTGGCTTTTCGGAGTCCATCGCGGTCAACATGCCCAGCCGCATGTTCCTGCGCCACGACCTGGTCGAGCTGATCCATGCCTCGGTCAGCCCTTACGGCATTCCGCACCGCATGCTGCTGCTCGAAATCACCGAGAGCAGCCTGATGAAGGACCTGCAAAGCATCCTGCCCACGCTGCGCCGGCTCAATGAAGTGGGCGTGCAGATCTCGGTGGACGATTTCGGCACCGGCTATTCGTCGCTGCAGTACCTGACCGAATTGCCGATCTCCGAGCTGAAGATCGACCGTTCCTTCGTCAACAAGCTGGGCCGGGAGCCCAAGGCCAGCGAAGTCATCCACCTGATCATCTCGCTGGCGCAGGCGCTGAACCTGCGCGTGGTGGCCGAAGGCGTGGAAACCAGCGCGCAGATGAACCTGCTGCGCAGCCTGCAGTGCCGCTTGATGCAGGGTTACCTGATCGGCCGGCCGATGCCGGGGCCGGACCTGCCTGCCTGGCTGCGCGCGCATGCCACCGTGATGCCCGGCCCGACACTGGATGCCTTGCCGGTCGCCCAGGCGGAGATGGACCTGGAAGCGGACACCGGACCGGTGACGGCCCCG
>NZ_VIDT01000630.1 GCF_006519715.1 Ideonella azotifigens | reverse complement strand
GCACTGGCGGCCATCGCTGCGCCGGTGGCTGCACCGGCCGTGGCGCCGGCACCGGTCCGCTTCGAGCTGCCGATGGACGACCTGCAACGCATCGCCGAAGGCGCCGGCCTGACCTGGGTCAACTCGGACGTCGACAAGATCCAGGCCGCGCAAGCCGCCATCGCCGCCGAACCGAAGCCAGTGCACGTGCCGCGCGAACGGCCGCCGCTGGTGGTGGCCGATGAAGGCCCGCTGGTGCTGGTCGAGACCCGCAAGGACCTGAACCAGGTGCACCTGCCGTTCGACGCCTCGGCTTCCAACTGAAGCCGGTCCACCACGCAGCCTGAGGCTGCGCGGACATGGAAAAGCCGCCGGGCCGTGAGGCCAGGCGGCTTTTTTTCGTCCGGCCAAGCGTTGGCTTCAGCCGTGCAGGCGCTCCAGCGCCAGCTGGTAAGGCGCGTGGCGCATCAGTTCGTCCCAGGGCAGCGGCGAGGTGGCCGGGAACAAGGCCGCGCGGCGACTTTCGGCCAGCGGGTCGGCCTGCCAGCGCCCCTTGGCCAGCGCCTCGCCGAGGCCGTCCAGCAGTGCGTCCAGCGGCGCACCACCGTCCACCCGCGACTGGTTGCACAGCAGGACCAGGTCGCAGCCGGCATTCAGCGCGGCGACCGCGGCCTCGGTCGGGCTGACCAGTTGGCCACGCAGCCAGCGGCCACCTTCCATGCTGAGGTCGTCGCTGATGATGGCGCCGGCATAGCCCAGCTGGTCGCGCAGGATGTCCTGCAGCCAGGTGGCCGAGTAGCCGGCCGGCAGCTCATCCACCTTGGGGTAGATGATGTGGGCCGGCATCACGGCAGTCAGCGTGCCGGAGAGCCAGTCGTAGGGCTTGGCGTCTTCGGCCAGGATGGCTTTCTTCGAGCGCTTGTCGACCGGCTGGGCCACATGGCTGTCCGCCGTGGCGTAGCCGTGGCCGGGGAAGTGCTTGCCGCAGCTTTGCATGCCGGCCTGCAGCAGGCCCAGCATCAGGCTCTGGGCCAGCAGCGTGGCCACCCGCGCGTCACGGTGGAAGGCCCGGTCGCCGACGACTTCGCTGCGGCCGTGGTCAAGGTCCAGCACCGGCGTGAAGCTGAAGTCCACGCCGCAGGCGCGCAGCTCGCTGGCCAGCACGTGGCCGGCCGCGCTGGCCGCCGCGGTGGCGCGCATCGCGTCCTTCATCCACAGCTCGCCGTAGTGGCGCATGGCCGGCAGGTGGGTGAAACCGTCGGTGCGGATGCGCTGCACACGCCCACCTTCGTGGTCGATGGTGACCAGCAGGTCTTCGCGGATGGCCTTGACCTCGGCCACCAGTTCGGTGAGCTGGCGCCGGTCCTGCCAGTTGCGGGTGAACAGGATCAGGCCGCCGGTGAGCGGATGCGCCAGGCGGCGGCGGTCGTTGGCGTCCAGCGTGGTGCCGGCGATGTCGAGGATGACGGGGCGTTGATCGCTCATCAGGATGGCTTGGTGGGAAGAGAGGAAGGCATGTAGGGCGGTGGCGCAGCGTCGGTCCGGCCAGGGTCGGTCTCGACAACGACGAAGCTGGAGACGTAGTCGGTCTCGTCGCTCAGCGTGACGTGGGCGCGCCAACCGCGGGCGGCAAACCACTCGGCCAGCTCACCATGGAGGCGGATGAAAGGCTGGCCGCTGGCATGGTTCAGGATCTCGCAGGCGCGCCAGGTCATCGGCATGTGCAGGCCCAGCCCAATGGCCTTGGAGAAGGACTCCTTGGCGGAGAAGCGCGTCGCCAGGTAGGCCAAACCCCGCGACTCGATCCGGCCGCGACGGTGCAGGAAGACCTGCCATTCGGCCGGCCCGAGCACCTTCTCGGCGAAGCGGTCGCCACGGCGCTGCAGCGTGGCGACGATGCGGCGGATGTCGCAGACATCGGTGCCGATGCCGACGATCATGTCGATTGCGAGGCTTGGTGAATGCAAGTCAGGTAGGCGCGAACCGTCTCGGCATAGCCCAGCTCCAGCGCGTCGGCGATCAGCGCATGGCCGATCGATACCTCTGCGGTACCAGGTGCCAGGCGCAGGAACTCGGCGAGGTTGTCGCGGTTCAGGTCATGGCCGGCATTGACGCCCAGGCCCGCAGCCAGCGCGGCCTTGGCGGTCGCCTCGAAGGCCGCGCCTACCTCGGCCTGCCGCGACGTGCCAAACGAACTCGCCCAGGTCTCGGTGTAGAGCTCGACGCGGTCGGCCCCAAGCGCGCGGGCATGCGCCATCGCTTCGGGCAGCGGGTCCATGAACAGGCTGACGCGCACGCCCAGCGTGTGGCATTCGGCAATCAAGGGCCGCAGCGTGTCGGCATCGGCCGGCAGGTTCCAGCCGTGGTCGGAGGTGAACTGGCTTTCGCTGTCCGGCACGAAGGTGGCCTGGTGTGGGCGCACGGCGCGAACGAAGTCCATCAGGTTCTGCAGCGGATTGCCTTCGATGTTGTATTCGACCTGCGGCCACTGCTCGCGCAGCATCGCGGCCAGCTCGTGCACGTCGCTGCCGCGGATGTGGCGCTCGTCGGGCCGCGGATGCACGGTGATGCCTTGTGCACCGGCCTCCAGCACCAGCTGGGCCGCACGAAGCACGCTGGGAATGCCCAGGTGGCGGGTGTTGCGCAGCAGCGCGACCTTGTTCAGGTTGACCGACAGCGCAGTCAGGCCGGCCAAGGGATGGGCGGCGGCTTCGGGGGCGACAAGTGGGTTCATCGGTGCGGTTCCATCAACTGCTGCGCGTCGATCATCACGTCACGGGTGCGCAGCCGGGGTGAACCGAGATGATAGTGAAGCAGGCCGCGCAAGGTGGTCTTGAGCGCCGGCAGGTTGTCTGCGCAAAGACGCTGCAGCTGGCCCATCTCGCCGGCGTTCAGCGCCTGCTGCAAGGCCATCAATTGGCGGCCGGCCAGCGGAGCATCGCCCTGCGCATGGGCGATCAGACCCAGTTCGGGTCGCAGCTGGTAGGCCGAGTCGGCGGCCAGCGCAGTGCCGCTGCTCGTCAGCCGGTCCAGTTGCGGCAGCAGGCCGATCTCGCGCAGCAGCACGATTTCGAAGGCCCGCAAAGCCGCCTGGGTCAGCGTGTCGTCGGCCGCGGCAAGCGCGGGCATGGACGCGGCATAGGCGTCGAACAGCACCGGGTGCGGGTCGTGCCGGGCGAGCAGCTTCATCAGCAGCTCGTTGAGGTAGAAGCCGGAGAACAGCGCGGCGCCGGACAGCATCGGGCCGCCGCCGGCCCATTCGGCGCTGCGCAGCGTCAGCAC
>NZ_VIDT01000063.1 GCF_006519715.1 Ideonella azotifigens | reverse complement strand
CACCCGCAGCTTGGAAGCGCCCACCGGCTTGCGGGTGCCGCTGTCGCAGGCCGAATTCCGCCTGCTCAAGACCTTCATCGCCCACCCGCACTGCACGCTGGACCGGCAGCAACTGCTGGACCTGGCGCGCGGCGAAGGCGTGGAACAGCTGGACCGCAGCATCGACCTGCTGGTTTCGCGGCTGCGCCACAAGCTGGACGACGACCCGCGTTCGCCGCAGATCATCCGCACCGTGCGCGGCGTGGGCTACCTGTTTGCCGCGCTGGACGAGCCCCACAAGGCCAAGAGCTGACTGGGGGCCCCGGAAGGCTGGCGCTCACTTCTTTGTGTCACGCCGGCAACCAAGTCGACAAACGCCGCTGACGCACCCGCCCGAACATGCGCACACCGCCGAAGCGTCTTTGACAGCGATCCGGCGGCCCACCCCGCCCGCCCCCGCTTCTCTTCATCCCTGGAAAGCCCCTCGTCATGAACGTCTCATCGGCCACGTCGAACAACAGCATCTGGCAGATGCTCACCGCCCGCGCACAGGCCAACGCCCGCAGCAGCGCGACCAGCAGCACCGGCAGCGCAGGCGGCAGCACCAACACCGGCACCGCTGACGCGACCAGCAGCACGACCACCAGCCGGCCGGACGGCCCGCCACCGCCGCCCTCGCAGTTCGACATGGCGATGATGAGCACGGCCCAGTTCGCCGGCATGGGTGGCATGCCCCCAGGCGGCCAGGGCAGGCACGAGGACCCGATGGCCTCGCTGGACAGCGACGGTGACGGCAGCGTCTCGTCCGACGAATTCGGCCTGGACAAATCCAGCGACGCCGCGCAGGCCTTGTTCAAGGCCATCGACAGCGACGGCGACGGCGCGATGTCTGCCAAGGAAATGAGTGCCTTCCGCGACAAGATGACCGCTGCAATGGACCAGGCCCGAGAGCGGCAGGGCAGCGAAAGCGGCGCCGGCATGTCCGGCACGGGCATGCCCCCGATGGGCCCGCCACCCGGCCCGCCGCCGGGCGAATCGTCCTCGGCCAGCGGCGCCAGCGACAGCAGCACCGATTCGACCAGCAGCAGCGCAGCCAAGCCGAAGATCGACGTGCACGCCTTCATCGAGCAACTGGCCGCGCGCTACGCCAGCATGGCGGCCGACAGCGCAGGCTCGACCACCGGCCTGGTCAGCACTTCAGCGTGACCCCCTAGAACAGGCAGCGCAACACGTCTGCAGAGGTAGGGACAGTCAGCGCCGGCTGTCCCCCCTACACTAGGGTTTGGGAGCATGGCCGCTCCTGGGCATCCTGGTGCGCGCCCCACAGGCGCGCCGCCCGGTGTCTTCTCAACCTCGTGCAGGATGATCATGCTATTGCGTTTGTTCGGGGGCCGCGTGCTCCAGGCGGCCTTCGCGGCCCTGATGTTGATGGGCCTGCTGGCAGGCTGCGGCGGCGGTCGCACCGACCCCACGCTGAACCTCAGCGTGACGGTGGACGGCACTGCCATCGACGGCTCCCCGCTCTCGAACAGCGGCAGCACGACGATCACCCTCCAGTCTGGCCAGAGCCTGAGCATCAGCTCGAACCTGACGATGGACGTCGTCAACTCCCCCGCCGGCGCCACCGTCAGCCCGCTGACCCGCACCGGCACCAGTTGGATCGGCACGGTCAAGAGCGACGTCGCGACGACGATGACCATGACGCTCAGTTCCAGCGACTATCCGGAGATCAGCCGCACGCTGACCGTGAACGTGGTGCCGACGGCATTGGCGGTGACCGTGCAGGTCGACGGCAGCCCGGTGACCGCCACGCCAGTGGGCGCAGGCGGTACCTATGCGCTGACCGTCAACTCCGGCCAGCTGGTGACGGTGACTTCCAACACGAAAGCCAACTTCGGCCCGACGCTGACCAACACCCGCGCCAGCCGCATCTTCACCAACACGACCACCTGGCAAGCACAGTTGGTCAGCAGCGCATCCGGCAGCTCCGCGTCGCTGACGGTCTCGCCGCAAGGTGACACCAGCCGCACCGCGACAGTGAACATCACCGTGACGCCCACGCCATTGACGGTGACCGACCTCACGGCCAACGGCGCATCGCTTCCTTCGGTTCTTGCCGGCGAAATCCGCGCCATCAGCATCCATTCCGGGCAGACACTGTCGTTCTCGACCACGGTGCCGGTGACGGTGGAGCAGACGCTGGGCGAGATCACCAAGAGCAACAGCGCGACCACATCGACCTCCTGGTCCGCCAAGCTGAGCGGGGCAGCCGCTGCCACCGCGACACTGATCGTGCGCTCCCAGGCAGACAACACCGTCTTCGCCACGCTGCTGGTGACGGTGGACCCGAATCCGGTCGTGCTGACCCTCACGCTCTCTTCCGGCACCACCACGATTTCCACCGCGACCGTCAACCAGGGTGAAAGCCCAACGCTGGCGGTGAGCTCTGGCCAGACCGTGACGATCGCCTCGGCAGATGGCGCGGCCATCAGCGTCGCCGAGTCGCTGGGCAACGCCTACAAGTCCGCCGTCAGCCGCTCGAACACGAACTGGCAGGCCACGCTGAATTCCGGTGTCGCCACCCAGGTGGTGCTCACGGTCAGCGCCAAGGGCGACAGCAGCCGCTTCGCCACCATCACGCTGCAGGTCGCCGCCACACCGCTGGTGGTCTCCACCATTTCCGTGGCCGACCTCCCGGTCCTGACCGACGTGCCAGCAGGCCAGGCCGTCACGGTCAACATGAAGTCGAACCAGAAGCTGTTCGTGCAGACCGGCACCAACGCAGTCTTCAGTGCCGCGCTGGGCGGCGTCACGCAGGATCACCTCAACACGACTTCGACCACCTGGGTCTCGACCCTGGCCAGCAACGCGCCCACCACGGTGCAACTGCTGGTCACGTCGAACGCCGACAGCAGCCAGGTCGTGACCATCAACGTGGTGCTCGACCAGCTGCCGTTTGCGGTCAACCTGAACATCGACGAAGTGGCGCAGTCACCCTCGCCTATCCCTTCAGGCAGCACCCAGACCTACGCAATCAACTCCGGGCAGAAGGTCGTCATTGGCTCGGCCTCCGGACTGCCGATGGACTTCAGCCCGGACCTGGGCTCGGCGACGGCCAACAGCCTGACGACCAGCAGCACGCTGTGGGGCGCGGTGCTGACCAGCCGCACGCCGACCACCACGGTGCTGACGGTGACACCGCAAGGCGAGACCACGCCAGTCATCACGCTGAACTTCAACATCACGCCCACCATCCTGACACTGAGCACGGTATCGGTGAACGGCGTGGCCAAGGCCAGCAACGTGCAGTCCGGCACCACGCTGACCCTGCCGACGACCTCGGCCAACAGCGGCGCCGGCGTGGTGTTGCGGTTCAACGGCTCGATCGCCATGAGCGTGACCCAGGACGCGAACGCGGCCATCACCTTGATGGACACCAGCGTGGAATCCACCACCTACTACGGCAAGTTCAACACCAGCGCAGCGACCACGCTTGTGCTGCACGCCGCCTCAGTGGCCGATCCCACCAAGATCATCACGATCAACCTGCCGATCACGCCCTGAGCCAGATCGCACCCGGTAAAAAGGCCGCCTCAACAGGCGGCCTTTTTTTGCCTGCGCAGGCTTCAGCAGTGGCGGCTCAGGAAGTCTTCCACCAGCGCCCACTGCGCCGGCACGTTCAGCGCCGGGGCATGGCCGCAGTTGGCAATCGTGGCCAGTTCGGCGCAGGGGCCGGTGCGCGTCATGGCCTCGGCGACTTCGGGGGTCAGCAGGTCTGAGGTTTCTCCGCGCAGGCACAGCACCGGCAGATGCAGCTGGTCCCAGGCGGTCCACTGCGTGTAGTCGTCCGGGTGGTGCTCGAACTGCTGCGCCATCGCCGGGTCGTAATGCGGCGTGACACTCCCGTCCGGCAGGCGGCGCGCCGAGGTTTCGGTCATGCGGCGCCATTGGGCATCGCTCAGCTCACCATAGGGCCTGTAGACCTGCCGCAAATAGGCTTCGAGTTCACTGACGGTGCGGAATGCGGCCGGCTGGCCGGCATAGGCACGGATGCGCGCCACCGCGGGCCCCGCCAACTCGGGGCCGATGTCGTTCAGCACCAGGCTGCGGATGCGGCCCTTCAGCACGCCCGCGGCCGCCCGCAAGCCGATGGCGCCGCCCATGGACGTGCCCAGCCAGTGCACCTGCTGCAGCCCGAACTGATCGAGCAGGTCGACCGCCTGCTTCACGTAGAAGTCCAGGCAGTATTCAGCATCAGGCACCGGGCTCCATTCGCTGAGACCCCGGCCGACGGTGTCCGGGCAGATGACCCGATAGCGATCGGCCAGGTGGGCAGCAATGTCGTCCATGTCCCGCCCGGTGCGGGCCAACCCGTGCCAGGCGATCAGCACCTCCGGGTTGCCTGCGCCCCACTCGGTGAAGTGCAGCTCGCGGCCAGCGCAGCGGAGGTAGTGCGAACGCATGGTTTGGGCTGGGTGCATGCTCAATCGGGGATCACGAGCGTGCCGCCATCCATGGTGATCGCGTCGCCATCCGGCGCTGTGCTGATCGGCGGCACGTTGCTGGCGGCCAGCGCGGCGGCGCCGCTGGCGCGTGGCGTCGTGTGCACGACCTGGCTGGGCGGCAGCGCGGCGCCGGTGCTGAGCTTGGCGTACATCGCATCCATCGCCCGGTTGAAGTAGACGTGCAGCGGGATGAAGCGGGTGTCGTAGCCCATCAGCGCGCCGAAGGCGATGAAGCCGTCGAAGTGCTGGGCGTTGGTGACCTCGATGTAGCGCACGTTCGGGCCCTTGGCGTCGGCCATCTGGGTCTTGCCGAAGTAGGCGCGCGCAGCGTGGTTGATCGGCAGCAGCGCATCGCTGCGGCCGGCCACGATGATCACCGGCAGCTTGCCCAGCTTGGCCGTGCGCTGCACCTCGTTGATGCCGGCCTTCACGCGCTGCGACTGCGCCGCCAGCGTGCCCGTCAGCGGCGCGCCGGTCACTGGGTCCTTGCCGGTGACCAGCGAGCGCAGGCACAGCGCGCCGTCCAGCGCGAAGTCGGCCTGGCCGCTGGTCGGCGACACGGCCATGAAGTCGAGCTTGCCGCCGCCCACCGAGCTGTTGTAGACGATGTTAACGCCGCTGGTGGGCGGCACGCCGTTGCCGGTCGAGAACAGCCCCGCCTGCAGCAGCGGGTTCTGCGCCGCCACGCTGCCGGCGGCGTCGGTGTTGGCGAAGCTGAAGCCGCAGACGCTGTCGGCCACGCTGAAGCGGCCGGCCGCGTTGACGTAGGTCATCGCGATCGAATTGGTCGCGAAGCGGAAGTGCGACTGGTGCAGGAAATCCGCCTCGGGCGTGTAGCCGTGGGCGTGCAGCTGGGCCAGCGCGTCGTTCGCCTGGTCGGCCGTGGTGGCGCCGGTGACGAGGCCACGCGCGGCGAGGGCTGCGCAGCGCTGCGTCGCAGCATCGGTGTACGTTGTCGGCCAGAAAGCGGCATTCAGGGACAGCCCCGGCGCCAGCAGCGCGCAGGGTTGGTAGACGTCTGCGAAGGTGAAGTACTCGGCCAGCGGCTTGCCGATCAGCGGCACGGTCTGGCTGCCCTGGCGGATCGTCAGGCCCTTGACGCCGTTGGGCTGCGCGTTGGGCTCGCTGACGGCCACGCCGTCGATCAGTTTCTCGGTGTCCTGCTCGGCCGCGGCCAAGGCAGCGCCCGCGCCGTTGGACACGCTGGAGGCAATCACCAGCGTGTTCTTGGGCTTGAAGGCCACCAGGTGCTGGTTCGGGTTGTTCGGGTCCACCGGGCCGTAGCGTTCGTTCAGCACGTAGAAGGCGAAGCGGATCGCATCCAGCGTGTGCTTGCCCCAGTCCTTCTCGGGGTTCTGCTGCGAGTGCGCGTGCTTGTAGGCCACGCGGTTGGGCAGCGCGGTATTGAAGGCGGCCAGTTGCTCTGGCGTGAGCGCCGGCGTGAAGGGCGATTCGATGCCGGCAGCAGTGGCCGTCGTCAGCGTGCCGTCGCGCGCGATGACGGTGCCGGTCATCGGGTCGAACAGGCCGTTGCCGCCGCCCTTGTCGGTGTAGGCCACCGCGCAGCCGTGCTTCAGGCCCCACTCGCCAGCGGTGGCAATGGCGCCATAGATGCCGCGCGAGCCGGACGAAGTGGCGCTGACGATGCAGGGCTTGCTGGTGTCGAAACTGTCGGGCACCTGCACCATCATCGCGACGTTCTGCTGGCCGCTGCCGTCGTCGGCCCAGGCAATGGATTCGCGGCCGGCGATCTTGCCTTCGCCAAGCGTGTCGTTGCCGTTCACGTCGATGTTCGGTCCGTAGAACACGCCCATGCCGCCCAGCGCGGTGTAGTCCACCAGCGCACGGTAGTTGGTGTAGATCGCATTGCGGCGCAATTCGGCCGGGGTGGGCGCGGCCGGGTTGACGAAGACGGGCGTGGCACCCATCAGCCCGGTCTTGCCCAGGCCACCGGTCAGCAGGTCGTCGCTGCTGCCGTCGTACGCCTTCTCGACGATGGGGCCGCGCAGCGCGGTGGGCGGTTGGTTGACCGCCGCGGCCCAGGCGGGTGAGGCCAGGGCCGAGGCCAACGCGGCGCCCAGCACCGACAACACAGGGAACAGATTCGAGCGAGTCTTCATCATGGTCTCCTTGATCGACGTTTCATTCAGACGTCGCAGGCCGGCCGGGCTTTGCCCGCAACCGGCCCACCACGCCACTCGGGAAGTGGTACACGCACAGCACAAAACCCAGGCCCAGCCAGAACAGCCAGCGGTCTGGCGAGACCAGGGCCGAGAGCACTGGCACGCCTTCGAGCGCCCGCGCACCCAGCGCCAACAGGTCCTGCAGATAGTTCTGCGCCAGCACGAACAGCGCAGCGCCCAGCACCGCGCCGTAGAGCGTGCCCATGCCGCCGATCACGACAATCAGCAGGATGTCCAGCATCACCTCGAAGCTCAGCGTGGTGTCCGGGCCGGTGTAGCGCAGCCACAGCGCCAGCAGCCCACCGGCGACCGTCGCCACTGCCGCGGCCAGCACGTTGGCCAGCGTGCGCCAGACCACCACGCGGTAGCCGATGGCTTCGGCCCGGAAATCGTTTTCACGGATCGCCTGCAGCACGCGGCCGAACGGCGAGTTCACGACCCGCAGCAGCGCCAGGAAGCCCAGCGCCACGACGATGAACAGGCCGTAGTACGCGATGACCTTGCCGTCGATCATCAGCCCGAAGACCGGCTCGGCTAACGGCTCGAACGACGGCGACAGCAGCGCCGGCACCTTGTAGCTCAGGCCGTCCTCGCCACCGGTCAGCTCCGAGAGCTGCGAGGCCAGCGTCTGGAAGGCCGAGGCCACGGCCAGCGTGATCATCGCGAAGAAGATGGCTTTCACGCGCAGCGAGAACAGGCCGATGACGAGGCTGAGCAGCAGCGACAGCAGCAGCGCGCCGCCCAGGCCCAGCGCCACATGGCCCCAGCCCACGCCGCTGCCGGCACGCGCACAGGCAATGGCCACGCCATACGCCCCGATGCCGAAAAACATCGTGTGCGCGAAGCTGACGATGCCGGCATAGCCCAGCAGCAGGTCGTAGCTCGCCACCAGCAGGATGAAGACCAGCACCTTGGCCGCCACGTTCAGCGCCTTCGCGCCATGGAACAGGAAGGGCGCCAGCAGCAGCGCCGCGGCAATGAGCAGCAACGCCGCAGCCAGCCAGCGGCTGCGCGGCAGGTCGTGCGAAAGCAGGCGGTTCAGCATCGTGTTCACCGCACCGGATACAGGCCTTGCGGCCGCCACAGCAGCACCGCCACCATCAGGCCGATGTTGGAGAACAGCGCCAGCTTGGGCGCCAGGAAGCCGGTGTAGTTGGCCATCAGCCCCACCGCCAGCGCGCCGACGAAGCAGCCCAGCGTGGAGCCCAGCCCGCCCATGATGATGACGATGAACAGCAGCGTGTTCAGCTGCGCGCCGATCTGCGGCACCACGCTTTGCTGGTACAGCCCCCACAGCACGCCGCCCAGCCCGGCCAGCGCCGAGCCGGCGACAAACACGCCCACGAACAGCCGCCTCACCCGGTAGCCCAGCGCCTCGACCATCTCGCGGTCCTGCACGCCGGCGCGCACCAAGAGGCCGAGCTTGGTGCGGTTCAGCAGCCACAGCAGGCCGGCGAACACCGCCAGGCCCAGCACCACCGCAAACAGCCGGTACTTCTCGACCGCAGCCGCCTCGCCGCCGAACCAGGGAACCAGCACCGCGCCGCGCAGCGCTTCGGGCATGGGCATCGGCAGTTGCTGCGGGCCCCAGATCAGCTTGATCAGCTCCTCGCCCACCGTCATGCCGCCCATGGTGATCAGGATCTGCTTCAGGTGCTGGCCGTAGACCGGCCGCACGATCACGCGCTCAAAAGCCGCGCCCAGCGCCGCGGCCACCGCCATCGCGGCCAGCATCGCCAGCGCCACCGCGCCCAGGTTCTGCAGCGCCGAGGCACTGCCCACCCAGCCGGCCATGCCAGCCAGCACGCTGGTGCCGACAAAAGCGCCCGCGGCAATGAACACGCCGTGGCCAAAGTTCAGCACGTCCATCAGGCCAAAGACCAGCGTCAGCCCCGAGGCCATGATGAAGACGATCAAGCCCATCGCCAGGCCGGCCGCGGTCAGCGTCAGCCAGCTCGCGCCATTGCCGATCAACGGGAAGGCCAGCAGCGCCAGCGCGGCCAGCAGCCACAGCGGCTTCGCGTCGAATCGCGCGCCGGGCAAGGCCACTTCGCCCGGCTGCGTCGGCAAGCTGCCGGTGGGCAAAGGCGAATCGGTCATGCCGCCACTCCCAACGACAGCCCCAGCAAGCGCTGCTGCAGTACCTCGTCGTCCGCGAGTTCCGCCATCGCGCCGGTGTGCACGATGCGGCCGTTGTCCATCACCGCCACGCGGTCGCCCAGCGCCTTGGCCATCGCCAGGTTCTGCTCCACCATCAGCACGGTGCAGCGCTGGCGCTTGAGTTCGGTAAAGGCCTCGATCAACTTCATCACCATCGCCGGCGCCAGGCCCTTGCTGGGCTCGTCGACCAGCAGCAGTTCGCACGGTGCTATCAGCGCGCGGGCAATCGCCAGCATCTGCTTCTGGCCGCCGCTGAGCTTGCCCGCCGGATGCAGCCAGAACTTGTGCAGCGCCGGGAACAGGCCGAACAGCCAGTCCAGCCGCGTGCGGTCCAGGTCCTCGGCGCGCCGCGCGGCGCGAGCGCCCAGCACAAGGTGGTCGCGCACCGTCAGCTCGCTGAAGATGCCCATGGTCTCGGGCACGTAGGCGATGCCGAGGCGCGCAATCTCTGGCGTGGTCATCGCGGTGATCGCCTGCCCTTTGAAGCGCAGCACGCCAGCCGAGGCGGGCCACAAACCCATCACCGTGCGCAACGTGCTCGTCTTGCCGGCGCCATTGCGGCCCAGCAGCATCGTGACCTGGCCGGCGGGCACATGGAGGTCCACACCATGCAAGATGTGGTACGGGCCGACGTGAGTGTGAACGCCTTCCAGCGACAACGCATTCGTCATGCCGCCTCCTGCACCGGCGCCACGCCCAGGTAGGCCTGCTGCACCAAAGGCGAGGCCATCACAGAGGCAGGCTCGCCATCGGCCACCAGCGCGCCCTGGTGCAGCACCACGATGCGGTCCGCCAGCTCGCGCAGCACGTCCATCTTGTGCTCGACCAACAGGATGGTGCGGTCGCGCCTGGTCTTCAACCGGCGGATCAGGTCCAGCACCACAGGCGCATCGTCAGCGCTCATGCCGGCGGTCGGCTCGTCGAACAGGTAGACGCGCGGGTCCAGCGCCATCAGCATCGCCACCTCCAGCTTGCGCTGGTCGCCATGCGGCAGGCTGGCGGCCAGCGCGTCGCGCTGCGGCCAGAGCTGCGTCTCGGCCAGGATCTCGCGGGTTTCCTCCAGCCAGTCCTGGCGGTCCAGCCACACGCGCCAGCAGTTCAGCCCGCCCCCATGCCGCGCCTGCACCGCCAGCCGCACGTTTTCCTGCACCGAGAGCTGCGCGAACAGCTGCGTCAGCTGGAAGGCCCGGCCCAGGCCGCGCCGCGTGCGCTGCGGCGCGCCGAGGCGTGTGATGTCCATGCCGTCCAGCAGCACCTGGCCTTCGCTGGCCGGCAGCTGGCCCGAGATCAGGTTGAAGTAGGTCGTCTTGCCCGCGCCATTGGGGCCAACGATCGCGGTCAGCGTGCCCGGCGTGAAGACGCAGGACACACGGTTGACCGCGACGTGGCCGCCGAAGCGGATGCTCAAGTGGCGTGTCTCAAGCATGGGCTTTCTTGCTCATGGGCAGGTGCCGATCACATAGTAGTTCGGGGCCGTGTTCTTCAGCGTGGTCGTGACGAAGACATTCCACAACCCCATGTTCTGATTGGAACCATTCGCCAGCGCGTAGCCACCACTCTGGTGGGCGCGACCAGCCGAGACGTGCGCGTAGTTGCTCGCGGTGGTGCAGGTGGCCGCGGCGCCGGTGGTGGTGCCGCTGGCGGGGCTGGACATGGCGCCCTGCACATTGCTTGCATCGACCGCAGCCACGGTCCAGCTGTAGGTGGTGGCGGCCGTCAGCCCGGTGTCGCTGTAGCTGGTGCCGGTGACCAGGCCGCTGCCGCTGACCAGCGCGCCGCCGCGGAAGACCCGGTAGCCAGCCGCCCCGGTCACGGCCCCCCAGGCAATGCTCATGCTGGTGTTGGTGGCATTGGACGTGGCCACGCCGGTCGGCGCGGGCAACGCACCGCCGCCGCCGCCACCACCGCTGCCCGAGCCGGACGCCACGTGGTCGACCATGGCCTTGAGCGCGGCCATCTGCGTACCGGACTTGCGTGCGAAGTCGCTGCCGTACCAGCCGATCCAGTCCCAGCAGCCGTTGGGGTTGCCCAGCGAGCCGCTGGCGGACGTGCTGTGGCTCGTGCTGTCGACCTTGGTCTGCGGGAACAGCACGATGATGTGGTTGGTGTCGGCCCAGCGGGTGTAGCCGGTGTTCTTCAGGAACTTGTCGCCGATGGTCGCGTAGTTCTGTTGGCAGCCGTGCAGCGCCACGTGCAGCTTGCACTGGGTGCCGGCGGCGCAATCGGCCGGCACGTAGAGCCAGCCGGTCGCGGCCATGCCCGGGTTGCCGTTGCTGTAGGCGGTCTGGTCGAACTCGATGTAGTTGGCGGCTGCCGGCGAATCGTTGCGGGCCGCCAAGGTGCCGTAGAACTGCGTGAGTGCGGCCTTGGCGCCGTCGTAACCGCAGTTGGCGATGTAGGGCGAGCTGCTGCTGTTGCAGGCGTTGTCTCCCGTGCCGGCGAAGTCGGTCGGGAAGACGTGCGCGGTGCTGGCGCGCTGCACGTAGCTGAGGTTGCCGGCCGGCACGCCGTTGTTGCCGTACTGGGTGTTGACGGCGTTCATCGGGTTCGGGCCGACGGTGTAGTCACTGGTGCCGACGAACAGGAATATCTTCTGGCTGGCGACATTGGCCAGCGCATCGTTCAGCGAACCGCTCCAGTTGTTCAGGTCGGCCTGCATGGTGCTCAGCATGCTGGCGCTGATGCTGGCGTTGTACATGCAGGCCGTGTAGTTGCTGTGGCCGGCGCACATGTAAGGCCCGCCGGCGAAAACGCCCACGCCCTTGAAGGTGCCTGAATAAGCGTAGCCCAGCTGGTTGGCCATGAAGCCACCGGACGAAAGGCCGGAAACCGTCGTCTGGCTGGTGTCGACGTTCAGCGCGGGCAGCGCGACGGCGGCCTGGGCTGGAACGGTGGAAAGGCTGGCGAGTGTGATCGCGGCGAACGCCGCGACGGCACCCGCGCTGCGGGCAGAAAATCTCATGGCTTTGTCTCCGTTGGTCTCGGAACTTCGCAGCGGCAAGCGGGAGGCCTGCGCCGCGCCCAGGCGGCTCAGCGCGTGTTGCGCACCGGCACGTCCATTTCTTCGGCCTTGATCTCGCGCACCAGCTCAGGCACGCCCCAAGGGAAGGCCGGGTCCACCTTGATCTTGAAGTGATACATGCTTTGCAGGGCCTGGTGGTCCTGCTTGCGGAAGGTCATCGGGCCTTTGGGCGACTCGAAGCGCAGGCCTTCCATGGTGGCAATCAGCTTGTTGGCCGAAGCATCACCGCCGGTCTTCTTCAGCGCCTCGACGATGGCGATGCCGGCCGTCATGCCGCCGGCGGTGAAGAAGTCCGGCGGCGCCTTGTACTGCTTGTAGTGGTTGGCCACCAGCCACTCGTTGACGGGGTTCTTCGGAATGCCGAAGTAGTAGTAGGTGGCGCCTTCCATGCCGGGGAAGTTCTTGTAGGCGGCCATCGCGGGCAGGATGTTGCCGCCGGTGGCGATCTCGATGCCGTAGCGCTTCAGGTCCAGGTCGGCGATCTTGAACGGGTTGCCGGCGCCGGCCCAGACGATCCAGATCAGCTTGCGGCCCGGCAGGTCCTTGAGCTTGTCGATCAGGCGCTGGGCGCCGGCGGTGAAGTCGGTGGTGCTGGTCGGCAGGTATTCCTCGTGCACGACCTTGGCCTTCTTGATCGCTTCCTTGAAGGCCTTCACGCCGTCACGGCCAAACGCATAGTCCTGCGCCAGCGTGGCGATCACGGTGCCGGGCTTGTCCAGCGCCACCGCGTTGGAGATCGCGTCCTGGCTGCTGTTGCGGCCGGTGCGGAAGATGTACTTGTTCCACTTGTCGCCGGTGATGCTGTCGGCCACCGCCGGCTCCACCAGCAGGATCTTCTTGTACTCCTCGGCGACCGGCAGCATCGCCAGCGCCACGCCGGAAGACGTGGGGCCGATGGCGACGTCGGCCTTGTCGTCGCCATAGGCGGCAGCCAGCAGGCTCTTGCCCAGGTCCGGCTTGCCCTGGTCATCTTTCTCGATCAGGACCAGCTTCTTGCCGGCCACGGTCATCGTGCCACCGGTCGCGTAGTCCAGCCCCATCTGCAGGCCGATCGCCGTCTGCTTGCCGTAGGCCTCCAGCGGGCCGGTGCGGCTGTAGACATGGGCGATGCGGATCTCGCCGTCCGCGGCAGCGGCGGCCAAGGTGACCAGTGCGGCCGCAGCGGCGAGAACCTGCTTGCAAAAAGCCTTGAGCGGCATGCCGTGTGTCTCCTGCGTGTTCTTGTGTGCCTGCAACACCGCAAAGCCCGTGCCGCAAGCGGGCAGGGCCGGGAAAACACCGAAGGCACGTGGCGTCAGCGGCCGCCGGCGGTGTCGTGCGAAAGCTTCAGGGTTGTCCGTCCGGCAGACAGCGTCTGTTTTCCAGACACCCATCGCCGCATGTGCATGGCCACCAGACAGGGTTTCAACCCAGCTGGCCCAGCTTCTCGTACAGCGTGGCCCGGGCAATGCCCAGCAGACGCGCAGCGGCCAGCTTGTTGCCCTTGGTGGCGCTGAGTGCAGCGCGGATCGAACTCGCTTCCAGTTCGGCCACTGCGACCGGCAGCGGCTTCAACAGGCTTTGCATCAAGGCTTCGCCCAGCGGCCGGGCGCCCTGCAGCAAAGCCTCGGAAGGCTCGTCTCGCAGCGGCATGCGGGCCCGCGTCGGCATGTCCATCGGCACGGGCAGCAGGTCGCCGAAATGCCGGGCGGCGAGGCGCAGGTCGTCGGTCATCAGGCAGGCGCGTTCCAGCGCGTTACCCAGTTCGCGGATGTTGCCGGGCCAGCGTTGCGCGGCCAGCAGGTCCATCGCGTCGGCGCTGAGGCTTTTGTGCGGCTGGCTGTTGCGGCGGGCAATGTCGGCCAGCAGGTGGTCGGACAAGGCGTCCAGGTCCGGCATGCGCTCGCGCAGCGCGGGCAGGCGGATCGGCAGCACGTTGAGGCGGTAGTAAAGGTCCGCCCGGAAGCTGCCTTCGGTGACCATCACCGCCAGGTCGCGGCTGGTCGCGGCAATCACCCGCAGGTCCAGCTTCTCGACCTTGTTGCTGCCCAGCGGCTCCACTTCCTGTTCCTGCAGCACGCGCAGCAGCTTGGCCTGCAGCGCCAGCGGCATGTCGCCAATCTCGTCCAGGAACAGCGTGCCGCCGTCGGCCAGCTTGAACTTGCCTTCGCGGCCCTTGCGCTCGGCGCCGGTGTAGGCGCCAGCTGCCACGCCGAAGAACTCAGCTTCGAGCAAGGTGTCCGGCACCGCGGCAATGTTCACCCCCACGAACGGCCGCGCGGCGCGCGCGCTGTCGGCATGGATGGCCTGGGCCAGCAGCTCCTTGCCGGTGCCGGTCTCGCCCAGCAGCAGCACGGTGCTGGACGTGCCCGCTGCGCGGCGGGCCTGGCGCTTCACTTCGATGGCGGCCGGGCTGTTGCCGATGAAGCTGGCAATCGTGTAGCGGGTGCGGCGGTGCACCGCCAGCTCGCGGCGCGCGTCGTCCAGCTCGCGCTGCAGGCGCACGAACTTGGCCATCAGCGGCTGCAGGCCGGCGCCGGGGTGGTCCAGCAGCACCATGCCCAGTGCGCCAATGACCTCGCCTGCATCATTGCGCAGCGGCAATCGGCTGACCAGGAAGGTGCCGGCCTTGTTGGTCAGCAGGTCCACCAGCATCGGCTGGCCGCTGTCGATGACCTCGGCCATCAGCGTGTTGGGCACCACCTGCTCCACCGGCTGGCCGACGAAGTCGTGCTCGTCGCTGAAACCCAGCGCCGGCAGGAAACGCTTGTAGCCTTCGCTGATCCAGACGATGCGGTGGTGCTTGTCCACCACCAGCATGCCTTGCGCCGTGTTCGCGAAAACGTCGAACATGCTGCGCGCGGCCAGCTTCAGCACTTCATCGGCATCTTGCGGCAGGGCCATGGCGGCAGCGGGAACAGGCATCGGGCCAGTTTACGGAGCACGGACTGCTGGCGCGGGCGGGGCTCGGGTTTGTCCGGGCCAGGTTTGTCCGCTTGAAACAGCCTGTGGGCGGCTGCGGGTTGACCCCAGGTCCGTCGCCGTAATTACAAAATTACGATGCAGCCCATGGCCCTTGCCCCTCCCGTCGCCCCCTCGCTGCGCGGCGCTTCCCTGCACGACGGCGTGGCCACGCGGCTGCGCATGATGATGTTCGAGCAGGAATTGCTGCCGGGCCAGTGGATCGACGAGAAGGCGCTGGCCACCGAATGGCAGATCAGCCGCACCCCTCTGCGCGAGGCGCTGAAGGTGCTGGCGGCCGAGGGGCTGGTCGAGCTGGTGCCGCAGCGCGGCTGCCGCGTCGTCGAGCTGGACGACCACGACGCCGAGCAGCTGTTCCCGGTGATGGCCATGCTGGAAGGCCGCTGCG
>NZ_VIDT01000629.1 GCF_006519715.1 Ideonella azotifigens | reverse complement strand
CAAGACGCCAGCGTCGCCGTGGCCGCGCTCGCCGCCGTGCTCGCCCAGCATCCCGTCAAGGTGTGCTGGCTGATGCCGAACTTCCAGAATCCGCTCGGCAGCCTGATGCCCGATGGCGCCAAGCAGGCGCTCGTGGCGCTGCTCGCACAGCATCAGCTGCCGCTGATCGAGGACGATGTCTACGGCGAGCTCTACTTCGGCGCGCACAAGCCACGGCCTGCGAAGGCCTGGGATCGCCAGGGACTGGTCATGCACTGCAGTTCGTTTTCGAAGACGCTGGCGCCGGGCTACCGTGTGGGCTGGGTGGCCGCAGGCCGCTTCGCGCGCGAAGTGGCGCAGCGCAAGCTGATGAGCTCCCTCGCCGCGCCGCTGCCCTCGCAGGAGGGCTTGAGCGAATACCTGGAACATGGCGGCTATGACCGCCACCTGCGCCAGCTGCGCGCCACGCTGGCGCGGCATCTGCACGTGGTGCAGCGCGCCATCGCCGAGCACTTCCCCGCCGGCACGCGGGCCACGCAGCCGGAGGGCGGCTACTTCGTGTGGCTGGCGCTGCCACCGCAGGTCGATGCGCTGGCGCTGCACCGGCTGGCGCTGTCGCAGGACATCAGCCTCGCGCCGGGCCAGCTGTTCTCTGCCGACCGGCGCTTCAGGCATCACGTGCGGATCAATTTCGGGCATCCCGATCATCCAGGATTCGAGCAGGCGCTCAAGACGGTCGGGACGATCGCAAGCGCACTGAAGCGATAGCGAACGGCTGCTTGAGGGGTTCGGCGTCCACCAGAAAGCCGCGAAGCCACCTGCCAACACCGGCTTGAGCATGTAGTGCGCCCGCACTACACTTCGCGCATGAAAACCGCCGTCATTCCGCAAGTGCGCGTCGAGCCTGAGTTGCGCGCCGATCTCGACGCCGCGCTGCTGCCCGGAGAGACCCTGACCGATTTTGTCGAGACCGCGGTTCGCAACGCCGTCGAATTCCGGCGAATGCAAACGGACTTCGCTGCCCGTTGCGACGCCTCGCTGGCCAACTACGAACGCACCGGGGTTTCCGTCGCGTCGGATGTTGTCTTGTCGAAGCTGGAGGCGAAGGTCGCAGCGCGGGTGAAACAGCTGCGCAAATGACGTTCAAGGTCGAGTTCACCCCCGAGGCGGATGCCGATCTGGATCGTCTTTTTGACTTTCTGCTGGAGCGCGCCGAGACGGTCGAGGAGGCCATGCGCGCTCAAGACGCCATCGAGGTGCTCCGCACGGTTGCCAACACCCACCTCTCGACCACGCCCTACAGCTACCGCAAGGTGGGTGCCCGCCCCTCGTTGCGCGAACTCATCGTGCCCTTCGGCGCCACTGGATACGTCCTCCGCTTCGACATCCGCACCCCGGAACTGGTCCTCGTGATCGGTGCGCGTCACCAGCGCGAAGAGGACTACCACTGACCCTTACCGAGATTGCGCAACTGGCCGAACAGTTCGGCGTTGTGTTCCTCACCGAGTCCAGCATCGGCGCGATGACTCAAGGTTGGGATGCGGCGCTGGCTGCTCCGGTGGCAAGCGTCGTTCGCTCCGGGTCGCTGCGCAACTCCAGTCCGTCGCGCGGAATGGCTCGGGCTTGCTTCAGGTCCACGTCGAACAGCGCAATATGCTCGGGCGAGCTATCCAGCAAGTAGCCATGCGCAATGGGTTTGTCGTCGCGCAGCAGCGTGACGCAGCGGGGTTTCGAGGCAGCGCAGCCTTTGGCAAACTC
This sequence comes from Ideonella azotifigens, assembly GCF_006519715.1. Classification (GTDB taxonomy): domain Bacteria; phylum Pseudomonadota; class Gammaproteobacteria; order Burkholderiales; family Burkholderiaceae_C; genus Ideonella; species Ideonella azotifigens. Next base: position 1,529 of record NZ_VIDT01000629.1, on the reverse strand, counting down.
AAGTGCGTCTTGGTCGGCGCTTGTCCTGCCTGATATCTCGCCTGCCAGGCCCGGAACACCGATCAGCAGCACGATGGCGATCAGCAGGATCCAGGAAAACGCGGCGATCACGGAGCTCCACATCAGGGACTCGATGAGCCGCGCGATCCACGGCCGATGCGCCCGGAGCCACAACTTGGGTTTGGTGGAATCCCCCAGCGGCGTTAACAAGATAAAAATGTAAGTTGCGAGCACAACCAGCCCGATAGCAACAACGAGCCAAGACTCCGTCGCGAGCTTTGCGATGGTGACAGTGCGCTCCAGCAGGCCATACGCTCCATAAATCAGGAGCCAGTCGACCCCTTTGGGGAAAAGAGCAGCGTCAATCTGCCAATGGGAGAGGTAGCCGTCGTGGCGGACGCTGCCCATCATGTGCAGCAGGACCGTACCGGTGCTGGCAGCCAGCGCGAGGAGTTGCCAGATCGGCAACTTGCGTGGGGACGAACCTTCGTTGGCTGCAGCGGCAGGCGGAGGAAGGGAGGGCGAGGGCCGTTTGCTCATGGCGGTCAGTAGTAATACTTCGTCTTCCCCGCCCACTCGCTTTTCGGCCACTGCTTGTGCAGCAGCTGGAAGGCGTCTTTCGAGTCGGTGGCGGGGTTGTCCTTGGGGCGCGGGTGGGCGGGCACGCCGCGGCATTCCATGCGGGTGCTGGCGACGAAGAAGTGCAGGGCTTTGGGGGCTTCGGGGTCTGAGGTGTGGCTGCGGGCCCAGGCGAGCAGTGGCGGGCCGAGGTATTCGCTGCGCAGTGGCAGGGCTTGCAGCTTGGCTTGCTCGGCCCGTGCCGCTTCGCGCTCGGCGGCGGTGAGGAAGGCGGGGCCGGCGAGGTGGGTGGGGTCCGCAGTGGTGTCCACATTGGCGTAGGTGATGCAGCCCCAGGACTGCTGCAGGCCCTGGTCGTTGACGAGGGCCGGGTCCAGCTCGGGCGTGTTGGCCCAGATCACGACCGCCGCTTCGCGTTTGGCGGCCGGGCTGTTGGCTGCGGCGTAGCGGTCCCACAGCGCCTTGGTGGTGGTGCGCGGTGCGGCGAGCAGCGGCGCCATCTCGTCGGCGCTGGCCCAGTCGCCCAGCAGCGCCGCACGGGTCCAGATGACCTCGGCCAAGCGGGTGGTTTCGGTGCCCGGTAGCGCCGGGGCGCGCTGGGCCAGCTTCAGGACTGACAGCGGCAGATTGCGGTAGAGGCGCAGCGGGAAGTCGTCGGCCGGTTGGAACTGCGGCGCTGGTGCTTCAGCCTTTGAGGTGCCTTTTTCGACGGTGCGGTCCGCGTCGATGATGGGCTGCCCTGCTTCCTCGGTCAGCACGCGGCGCGGCACCGCGGCGAGGAAGCCGGCCAGCGTCGGCGCGCTGAGCATCTTCAGGCCCAGCCAGCGGTTGCGCGTGGCGATGCTCATCGCTTGCTTCGCATCGGCCAGCATCGCGCTGATGCCGGCATCGGCCGCTGCGCCCTGGCCCTGCTCGATCTGCAGCCGCGCCAGGTGGTAGCGCAAGTGCTG
>NZ_VIDT01000628.1 GCF_006519715.1 Ideonella azotifigens | reverse complement strand
CGCGTCGCCCAGCCGCACGTCGAACACTAGGCTGATCTCCAGGTGCGCGCGGCCTTCTTCCACGATGGCGGCGGTGCTGCCGTCTTGCAGGACAGGGTTGCGCGTGAGATGGAAGGCGCGGGTGTAGCCGCTGGTGGTGACCTGCGCCTCGAAGCCGTGGCAGACCACGCCCACGCCCAGCAGGTTGATGCCCGCTTCGGGGCCCAGGCGCCGCTCCAGTGCTGTCATCAGGCCGGTGAAGGCGGTGATGGCCGGGAAGCCCCAGGTCAGCGGGCTGGAGATGGCGTTGGCGTTCTGCACGCGCAGGTGCGGCAGCAGCAGCACTGCGCGGTGTTGCGGAGTGGGCTGGCTCACAGCACGCCCTCCCGTTCCATGGCCTTGAACAGCTCGCGTGCCTGCTTGCGCCAATGCAGGTACTCGGCATCGCCCATGGGCAGAGGGGTGCGCAGCGCGTGGTTGAGCCAGTTGGCAAAGTCCCGGGCCAGTTCGTCGATCAGGTCGGGCGGGGTCTCGCCCGCGCCTTCCGGGTCCAGCCAGGCGCGGTGCGTGGCGGGCAGCTCACAGCGCGCATCGGTCGACCAGCCGGGTTCCAAGGTCTGCTGCTCGGCGGTGAACAGCATCAGTTCTTCCAGCAGGGCCTCTACCCATTCGTCGCGCTGGGTGCGGGTTTCCAGGTTGCGTGCCGGGTCGCCCTCCAGGAAGCGGCGCAGCAACTGGGTCAACCGGCGGGCCTCGGGTCGGTGGCCGAAGACTTTGAACAGCGAAGCCGTGCCCAGCACCGGCCGAATCTCCGCCGAGCGCCACACAGGTGGCAGCGAGGCGAGCAGCATGTTGTTGCCGCGCCGCTCGCTGTTGAGCTGGCTGATGTTCTGCGGCTTGGTACCGCCCAGGCTCTGGATGGCCAACTGCGGATACTCGCGTACCTGGCGCTCGTGCCAGTGGCCCGCCTTGCGGGCCTCGCGTGCGGCCTTGGCCTCATCGCTGAAGCGGTCGTCCTGCAAGGCTTGGTAGACGCGGTGCACCAGCGAGGTGGGGTACAGCGGCGCCAGCAGGTGGTAGCCGGCATCGTCGTGCGGGTCCGCGCCCACCAGCCAGTAAAACTGCTTGGCCAGCGTGTGCGAACTGAGGCGGCCCCGCGCTTCGGACAAGCCCGCAAAAGCGGCCATCCATGCCGCCGCTTGGGCCGGGTCGTCGCTGAGCGCGGCGGCCAGGTCGGCATCTGCCTGTGTCGCCAAGCTCAGCAGGCTTTCGCCCTGGTGCGCCAGCTTCAGGAGCTTGTAGACATCCAACGCGGCGGCATTGCCCACCACATCGGCGTCAAATTCGGCGCCCAGCGCGTGGCTGCCCATTTCGTCCAGCGGCTGCATGCTGCTGGGGTCGCGGTACAGGCTGCTGCCCTTGGCATCCGGGTGAATGGGCTTGAGCGAGTGCGTGACGGCCTGGATCTGCCCGACGCGGCGGGCCGCGTCCTCCAGCCAGATCGCGGGTTGGAACTGCGCCTGCAACTCGGCGCGCTTGGGGTCGTATTCGGCGAGCTTTTCCAATTTGGCGTTCAATCGTTCGGACAAGAAGCCCAGAACAAGCGAACGAAGCTCTGCCTGACGCCCAATGAGGTGCGTAGACATGACATCTCCCTGAGGGGGTGTCGCGGCGCAAGGCCGCGACTAAAATCCCCAGGGCAATGCCGCGGGGATGCTTTGGGAACGCAGCGTCAAGCTGCGTCAGACGCTTATGGTCGGGTGAACGCTACTCACGTTCATATCCTCCTTGGCCGACATCCTTACGACCGTTGGTGCCGTGGCTCTTCAAACCGATGGCGTTGCTCCGAACGCGCAGGGTGTTCCACCACCCTGCGCGTTCACCCAATGTAGGGCGGGCGGTACGCATTTGTCAACCAATGAAGCTCGATTTGTCAATTCATCCATATGCGTGGTGTAACCTCGCCAGACTGCCGTAAGGCAGCTCAGAAAAATGACGCTCGGTTTGCCGATGTCATGCTTCACTGCCGCACAGGCAGCGGGCCGACACCTCAGGTGTCGGCCCTCCTCGTCAATGCCGCTTCTTTGCAAAACCCAAGGCCGGGTGGTAGCGCCAGCCGTCGGGGTTGTCGGGCACCGCCACAGTGCCGAAGCGCTTGGCGCAGAGGTCCAAGGGCATGTCCAGCGCGGTGGCCAGGTCGGTCAGCGCGCTCATGTAGTCAGTGATGCCCCAAGGCTGGATGCGCTCGCCACCCACTGCCTTGTTCGGCACGTGGTGGCATCGCAAGTTAGCTGGTTCATAAATCTCGTCGCCTGGGCGCAAGGTGGATTGCACGCGATATAAGTGAGCAGTCTCACCGTCTTCATCCGGCCGCAACACCAGCGTCACATCGGCTGGGTGCGGCTCCTGGCGGAAGGGCTGGGCGCGTTGCAGGACGGCTGTGAGCGTGGCGTCTTGTGGCGGTGCGTCCCACCATGTGCTGGCGTTGAGTGCTGCCAACGGGGGCGCGGCAGCGGCCTGGGTGCGGGCGCGGCTGACCAACCCGCGAGGCGGTGCAGGCGCGGGCGCTGCGCTCGGCAGCATGTGCTGCTGCAGCCGGGCGTGCTCCAGATCCACCAGTCGCTGTTGGGGCTGCAGTTCGGCGGGCGGCACGATGCGGGGCCGGGCGTCGATCACCGCCAGCTCTTCGGGCCGAACCAGGGCGTGCAGATCGTGGCTGCTCAGCCGGAAGTCGGGTGCCTCGAAACCGGGCTTGCAGAAAGCTGGCTGGCCGGGCTGCTGGAAGTGGCGCAGGTTGTGGTCGAGCACGAGGATGTTGGCTTCGTTGACGGCGCCTGGCCGGTGGCGCCGCACGCGGCCGGCCAACTGGATCAGCGAGCGCATGGACGAAGGTTCCACCACGGCCCAGTCGTAGTCATGGTCGCGGCCCACTTCGGTCACGGGCGAGCCCAGCACGATGAAGAGCTGATCGGCCTCGGGCGCGGCGTCCAGCCGCTGGCGAATGCCGGGCAGGGCGAACACGGCGTCAGGCTCGTGCCGCTTCAGCGCCTGGTCGAGCTGCTGCTCGATGGCTGAGCGCACCAGCAAGGGGTGGCGGGAGTGGTAGACGCACAGGTGCACCCGGCAGCCTTCAGGCGCAGGCTGGCCGAACAAGGCCAGCGCCACTTCAAACAGCGGCTCGATGTTGGCCATGCGAACCAGGCCGAAGCTGACGCGATGGCCGCTGACGGCGTCAACGCTGTGGTGGGCGCGGTGCAAGCCCAAGGCGGCGGCCAGCAGATGGGGCGCCCA
>NZ_VIDT01000627.1 GCF_006519715.1 Ideonella azotifigens | reverse complement strand
CCCCAGCGCGGTGGCGGCCAGCGCTCGGTGGATGTACTGCTGCATGCGTGTGCCCGCCGGTGGCGGTCCTCTCCCTTGTTGGCGCGCATGATGCCAAAAGGCCCGGCGGCCAGCCACGCGCGATAATTTGCCGATGAACGAGAAATACGTCCCCGCCGAAGTCGAGTCGGCCGCCCAGGCGCACTGGCACGCGAACGACGCCTACCGCGTGAGCGAAGACCAGAACAAGCCCAAGTTCTACGCCTGCTCGATGCTGCCCTATCCCTCGGGCAAGCTGCACATGGGCCATGTGCGCAACTACACGATCAACGACATGCTCACGCGCCAGCTGCGCATGAAGGGCATGAACGTGCTGATGCCCATGGGCTGGGACGCCTTCGGCCTGCCGGCCGAGAACGCCGCGATCAAGAACAAGGTGCCGCCGGCTCAGTGGACGTATTCCAACATCGCGCACATGAAGCTGCAGATGCAGGCCATGGGCCTGGCGATCGACTGGTCGCGCGAGGTTGCCACCTGCCAGCCCTCGTACTACAAGTGGAACCAGTGGCTGTTCCTGAAGATGCTCGAAGCGGGCATCTGCGAGCGCCGCACGCAGATCGTCAACTGGGACCCGGTGGACATGACCGTGCTCGCCAACGAGCAGGTGATCGACGGCCACGGCTGGCGCTCCGGCGCGCCGGTGGAAAAGCGCGAGATCCCGGGCTACTACCTGAACATCACCAAGTACGCCGAGGAGCTGCTGTCGGCCGTGACCGACCCGAGCGACCCCGAGTACCTCAGCGGCTGGCCCGAGCGCGTGCGGCTGATGCAGGAAAACTGGATCGGCAAGAGCGAAGGCGTGCGCTTTGCGTTCCCGCACGAGATCGCCAGCGCCGACGGCGGGCTGATCCAGGGCGGCAAGCTGTTCGTGTTCACGACCCGCGCCGACACCATCATGGGCGTGACCTTCTGCGCCGTGGCGCCGGAGCACCCGCTGGCCGCGCACGCCGCCGCCAGCCAGCCCGAAGTGGCCGCCTTCATTGCCGAATGCGCGCAGGGCGGCACGACGGAAGCCGAGCTGGCCACGCAGGAAAAGAAGGGCGTGAAGACCGCGCTGCTCGTCACCCACCCTCTCACCGGCGCGCAAGTGCCGGTGTGGGTCGGCAACTATGTGCTGATGAGCTATGGCGACGGCGCGGTGATGGGCGTGCCGGCACATGACGAGCGCGACTTCGCGTTCGCGAAGAAGTACGGCATCGCGATCCAGCAGGTGGTGGCCGTCGAAGGCGAGACCTTCTCCACCGAGGCCTGGGCCGACTGGTATGGCGACAAGCAGAAGTGCGTCTGCGTGAACTCGGGTGAGCTGGACGGCCTGGGCCAGAAGGCGGCCGTCAGCAAGGTCGCGGAACTCGTCGGCGCCAAGGGTCTGGGCGAAAAGAAGACCACCTGGCGCCTGCGCGACTGGGGTGTCAGCCGCCAGCGCTTCTGGGGCACGCCGATCCCCATCATCCACTGCGACGATTGCGGTGTGGTGCCGGTGCCCGAGCAGGACCTGCCGGTGGTGTTGCCGGAAGACCTGATCCCGGACGGCTCGGGCAACCCGCTGAACAAGCACGCCGGCTTCCTGAACGTGGGCTGCCCGAAGTGCGGCAAGCCTGCGCGCCGCGAGACGGACACGCTGGACACCTTCGTCGATTCGTCGTGGTACTTCATGCGCTACTGCGACCCGACGAACGAGCAGCAGATGGTCGGCGCCGGCACCGACTACTGGATGCCGATGGACCAGTACATCGGTGGCATCGAACACGCGATCCTGCACCTGCTGTACGCGCGCTTCTGGACCAAGGTGATGCGCGACCTGAAGCTGGTCAAGTTTGGCGAGCCGTTCAAGAACCTGCTGACCCAGGGCATGGTGCTCAAGGGTGCCTATTTCCAGAAGCCGGCCGACGCTGGCAAGAACTACTTCTGGGAGCAGGACGTCGAGACCGTGCTCAACGACAAGGGCGCAGTCGAAGGCTACAAGCTGAAGTCCGACGGCTCGCCGGTCGAGTACGAGATGACGACCATGTCGAAGTCCAAGAACAACGGCATCGACCCGCAGACGCTGATCGACCGCTACGGCGCCGACACAGCGCGCCTGTTCGTGATGTTCGCCGCCCCGCCGGAGCAGACGCTGGAGTGGAACGACGCCGCCGTGGAAGGCGCGCACCGATTCCTGAAGCGCGTGTGGGGCTTTGGCGCCAAGAACACCGACGCACTGAAGTCCGCGAGCGACACCGCCGCCGAACTGTCGGCCGACGCCAAGGCGCTGCGCCGCGAAGTGCACCTGGTGCTCAAGCAGATCTCGTACGACTACGAGCGCATGCAATACAACACCGTGGTCTCCGGCGCAATGAAGCTGCTGAACGCGCTCGAAGGCTTCAAGTCCACCGGCAGCGCCGGCGACAGCGCGGTGCTGCGCGAAGGCTTCTCGGTGCTGCTGCGCGGCCTGTACCCAGCCTGCCCGCATGTCACGCACGCGCTGTGGACCCAGCTCGGTTACGCGGACCGCCTGGGTGACCTGCTGGACGCGCCTTGGCCGCTGGTCGACGAGGCCGCGCTGGTGCAGGACGAACTGGAACTGGTGCTGCAGATCAACGGCAAGCTGCGCGGCGCGGTGAAGGTGCCGGCGAGTGCCGACAAGGCCGCGATCGAAGCCGCGGCAATGGCCGCGCTTTCCGACCCGGAGCTGCAGAAGTTCACCGAAGGCAAGCCGCCGAAGAAGGTGATCGTGGTGCCGGGCCGGCTCGTCAATGTGGTGGTCTGAGCGGGTGGCCGCGCGCTTGCTGTCTTCGCGCCGCGGCGCCCTCGTGGCGCTGCTGGCCGCTGCGTCGCTGGCTGGTTGTGGCTTCGAGCTGCGGCAGCCGCCGCAGCTGCCCTACCAGCGCATTGCGCTGACCGGCTTCGCGCGCCATTCCGAAATGCCAGAAGCCGTGCGGCTGGCGCTGCCCAGCGGCACCAAGATCGTCGACAGCCCGGCCCAGGCCCAGGTGGTGCTGGCGGCGATGGAGGACAAGCTGGAGCGCACCGTCGCAGCCTCCACCTCGGCCGGCCAGGTGCGTGAATTCCGGCTGCGCGTGCTGCTGAAGTTCCGCCTCACCCGGCCGGACGGCACGGTGCTGCTGGGCGACACCGAGCTGGAACAGAGCCGCGACATGAGCTACACCGAAACCGCGGCGCTGGCCAAGCAGACCGAAGAGGCCACGCTGCTGCACGACATGCGCGCCGACATGGCGCGCCAGCTGCTGCGCATGCT
>NZ_VIDT01000626.1 GCF_006519715.1 Ideonella azotifigens | reverse complement strand
TTCCTCGCGCGGCGCGTGGGCTGCCAGGCGAAGCGCCTGGCGAGCGGCCGCCGGCATCTCGCCGCCAAAGAATTCGTCTGCTGATTCGCCGGTGAAGAGGTTCATGGTCGGTCGCTTGTCGGGTTGCGTCTTGCGCGGGGTGCTGCCTTGCTGCTGACGCAAACAACGGGCCCGCAGCGCCTTCGCAGGGCAGGGCCCCGGGCGGCCCGGCGCCGCTGCGTCGTACATCCGACAAAGCCGACAGCGGCTGTCCGCACGACAGGGGCCGGTGGTCGTGCGGCATCGATTCCCAGCCCGCTCGAATGGCGCCAAGTGCCTGATTCGTTTGATGTTTCCGGTGCCGGAATACGAGCCGCCGGAACTGGCACGTTCCTTGAGAAGAAGGAGCACCTGACCTGACTGGGAGTGGTGCGATGAATGGCTCGACACGGGGTTCGCTGGATCTGAAGCTGGACGGCAAGCCGATCTATCTCGACTATGCCGCCACCACGCCGGTGGACCCGCGCGTGGTCCATGCGATGGTGCCCTACCTGTACGAGCAGTTCGGCAACCCGGCCTCCCGCAGCCATGCCTACGGCTGGGCCGCCGAAGAGGCGGTGGAGATCGCCCGCGAGCACGTGGCCGGGCTGATCGGCGCGGACCCGCGCGAGATCGTCTGGACCTCGGGCGCGACCGAGTCCAACAACCTGGCCCTGAAGGGCGCGGCCCGCTTCTACCAGGCCAGGGGCAAGCACCTGATCACGCTGAAGACCGAGCACAAGGCCGTGCTCGACACCATGCGGGAACTGGAGCGCCAGGGCTTCGAGGTGAGCTACCTGGACGTGCAGCCCGATGGCCTGCTGGACATCGACGTGCTCAAGGCCGCGCTGCGGCCAGACACCTTGCTGGTCTCGGTGATGTTCGTCAACAACGAGATCGGCGTGATCCAGGACGTGGCCGCGATTGGCGCGCTGTGCCGCAGCAAGGGCGTGCTGTTCCATGTGGACGCGGCGCAGGCCAGCGGCAAGGTAGAGATCGACCTGGCCACGCTGCCGGTGGACCTGATGAGCCTGTCGGCCCACAAGACCTACGGCCCCAAGGGCATTGGCGCGCTCTACGTGCGGCGCAAGCCGCGCGTGCGCATCGAGGAGCAGATGCACGGCGGCGGCCACGAGCGCGGCATGCGCTCGGGCACGCTGGCCACGCACCAGATCGTCGGCATGGGCGAGGCCTACCGGCTGGCGCGGCAAAGCATGGCCAGCGAGAACCAGCGCATCGCGGCGCTGCGCGACCGGCTGCTGGCGGGGGCTCGCGAGATCCCCGAGGTGCTGGTCAACGGCAGCCTGCAGCAGCGCGTGCCGCACAACCTGAACCTGAGCTTCACCTTCGTCGAAGGCGAGTCGCTGCTGATGGGAATGAAGGGCATTGCCGTGTCCTCCGGCTCGGCCTGCACCTCGGCCAGCCTGGAGCCCAGCTACGTGCTGCGCGCGCTGGGCCTGTCCGACGAAGTGGCCCACAGCTCGATCCGCTTCTCGTTCGGCCGTTTCACCACCGAGGCCGACATCGACACCGCACTGGCCCGCGTGAAAGCCACGGTGGCCCGCCTGCGCGAGCTGAGCCCGCTGTGGGACATGCACTGCGCCGGCGTGGACCTCGCCAGCGTGCAGTGGGCCGAGCACTGAACCCCACCCAACCCGCCCCTTCATTCCCAGAGCCCCAGGAGCCCCCATGGCCTACAGCGAAAAAGTCATCGAGCACTACGAGAACCCGCGCAACGTGGGCGCCTTTGGCGCAGACGACGATGGCGTGGGCACCGGCATGGTCGGCGCGCCCGCCTGCGGTGACGTGATGAAGCTGCAGATCCGCGTGAACCCGGCCACCGGCCTGATCGAGGACGCACGTTTCAAGACCTATGGCTGCGGCTCGGCCATCGCCTCTTCGTCGCTGGTCACCGAATGGGTCAAGGGCAAGACGCTGGACCAGGCGCTGGCCATCAAGAACACCAGCATCGCCGAGGAGCTGGCGCTGCCGCCGGTGAAGATCCATTGCTCCATCCTCGCCGAAGACGCCATCAAGGCGGCGGTGGCCGACTACCGGCAGCGCCATGTCGCCACGGATGCGGGCGCCGCGACCACGCTGGAACAGCCCGCCTGCAGCCCGTCCGCCGCGAACGCCACTGCCGTCGCCTGAGCGCCGCGGATTTCCTTCGCCTCCCTGGCCCCAGTGGCCATTCACCGAACAGGAACCCACCATGTCCGCTTGCCAATCCCAACCGAACGCCGGCAGCAGCTGCGCCACCACGCCTCGCCCGCCGTCAGAGCCCTTCGTTCTGCCCGAGGGCGCGCCCAAGCTGCAGGTCAGCGACGCGGCCATCGGCAAGGTCGGCGCGATGCTGGCCGAAGAGGGCGACCCTGAGCTGAAGCTGCGCATCTTCGTGACCGGCGGCGGCTGCTCCGGCTTCCAGTACGGCTTCGCGTTCGACGACGTGGCCAAGGACGACGACCTCTGCGTCGAGGCCGGCGCGATCAAGGTGCTGGTCGATGCCTCCAGCCTGCAGTACGTGATGGGCGCGCAGATCGACTACGAGGAAAGCCTGGACGGCTCGCGCTTCATCATCCGCAACCCGAATGCCGCCAGCACCTGCGGCTGCGGCAGCTCCTTCAGCGTGTGAGGCCGTCATGACACTCAGTGTGACGCCCAAGGCCGCCAGGCAGATCCAGAAGGCGCTGGCGCAGCGCGGCGGCGGCTTCGGCCTGCGCGTGGCCGTGAAGACCAGCGGCTGCTCGGGCTATGCCTACGCGCTGGAATTCGCCGAGTCCCCCGCACCGGAAGACTTGCAGTTCGCCAGCGAAGGCGTGACCCTGCTAGTGGACGCCAAGAGCCTGCCGCTGGTCGACGGCACCCAGCTGGACTGGGTGCGCGAAGGCCTCAACGAAGGCTTCAAGTTCCACAACCCGAACGCCACCGCCAACTGCGGCTGCGGCGAGTCCTTCGCGGTCTAGACGGGCCCACCCCCTACGCGCTTCGCGCGCCCCCTCAAGGGGGGCACCGCTGGCAGGCCGGCAAAGCCGTCCTGCGGCGGTCGCTGGGTTTGGGGGAGCCTGATCGCCGGCTGTTCCCTGTTCACTCCAAGAGGTACATGATGGCTTTGCTGCAGATTGCCGAACCCGGCCGCGCGGCGGCGCCGCACCAGCACCGGCTGGCGGTGGGCATAGACCTGGGCACCACCCATTCGCTGGTGGGCACCTTGCGCAGCGGCGTGCCCACGGTGCTGGGCGATGCGCAGGGCCGGCTGCTGCTG
>NZ_VIDT01000625.1 GCF_006519715.1 Ideonella azotifigens | reverse complement strand
GGCCGCCGAGCAGGCGCAGCGTCAGCGCGACACGGGCCTCGGGCGAAAGCACCGGGTGGCAGGCGGTGAAGATCAGTCGCAGCAGGTCGTCACCGATCACGTCCTGGCGCGCGGCGTCCAGCGCGTCGGTGAAGTCGGGCACGACGCCGGTGCCCAGCGCCTCCTGCTCTTCGCCGATGACTTCGTGGTGGCGTTGCTGCATCGCGTGCTGGCGGATCGCGTCGAGCGCGCGGCGCTTGGCCACCGTCATCAGCCAGGCACCGGGGTTGTCGGGAAGGCCTTCCCTGGGCCAGTGCTCCAGCGCGGTGACCAGTGCGTCCTGCGCCAGTTCTTCCGCGCGGCCGACGTCGCGCACCATGCGCGCAACGCTGGCGACGATGCGCGCCGACTCGATGCGCCAGACGGCGGCGATGGTACGCTGGGTGCGATCGATCGCGTCATCTTGCGCAGCCGACGCCTTCGTCACGTCAGGCGTCCTTTGTGGGATTGCCGGCGGCGGAAGCGTCCATGTAGGCCAGTTCCCAGACGTGGCCATCCAGGTCCTCGAAACCATGGCCGTACATGAAGCCGTGGTCCACCGGCGGGCGCGGGGCGCTGCCGCCGGCCGCCACCGCCTTGGCGACCAGTTCATCGACCTCGGCCCGGCTTTCGCAGGACAGGCAGACCAGCACCTCGGTAACCTCCCGCGCATCGGCGATCGGCTTGCGCGCGAAACCCTGGAAAAACGGCTCGCTCAGCATCATCGCGAACAGGTTGTCACCCAGCACCAGGCAGGCGCCGGCGTCGTTGCTGAACTGCGGGTTGAACGAATACCCCATGGCCTCGAAGAAGGCGCGGGCCGCAGGCAGGTTGCGGGTGGGCAGGTTGACGAAGATTTGCTTGTGCATGAGGACTCCAGAATTGATCACGGAAGAAGAGGAAGGGTCGCTGGCGCAGGGCCGGTGGACGCGGTACGCCTGGCCGCCGCCGGGCCGCCCCAAGGTGGCCAGGCACCCGCCCGGCGGGTGGTGGGCCGTACCCGGCCTACCGGGTGCTTCATTCAGCCAGGGCCTTGAGGTTTTGAAGGCCGTCCTCGAAGTCGCGGCCGACCATGCGGTCCATCAGGGTCAGGAGGTCCATCAGCTTGCTCAGGTAGTTGGCCGGACCGTGCATGGCCCAGGTGACCACGGTCTGCTGGCCTTGGGGTGTGAGCGTGAAGTCGGCCTGGTTGTGGGCCTCGAAGGGCTTGACGAATTCCAGCGCCATGTGCACTTCGCGCGGCGGCTGCACCTGCTCGATGCGCATGCTGCCCACGCCCAGCGACTCGCTCTCCCAGGCGTAGAAACCGCCGGGGCCGGCAGTGATCTCGCCGTAGCGCTGCTTGGACGCCGGGTCCTTGCGCAGGTAGGGGTTCCAGCGGTTGAATTGGTGCATGTCGCTGACAAAGGGGTACAGCTTTTCGGGTGATGCGGCGATGGTGATGTGGCGCTCGACGCGGAAGGTGTCGGGCCGGAAGGTCGCGGCGATCAGCACCAGCACAATCACGGCCAGCAGCGCGAGGCCGCCGTAGCTCAGGGCTTTCAACATGGAAGGGTTCCTGGGGGTTGGGATGCAGTTCAGTCGGCCGCAGCGCGGGGGAAATCGTCCAGCTCATGCGGCTCGTACAGCAGGCGCACCTCGATCTCGGCCGGCCGGCCCGCGCCCATCGGCGCCGGGAAACGGCGGGCCCACTCCATCGCCTCTTCGCGCGAGCGGACCTGGATCAGCGTGTAGCCGGCGATCAGTTCCTTGGTCTCGGCAAACGGGCCGTCGGTCACCTGGCGCGTGGGTTTGCCGGCCGCGTCGCTGCCGTGGCGGATGCGCCAGCCTTCGCGGCTGGGCTTCAGGCCGTGGGCATCCAGCAGTGCGCCGGCCTGGCTCAGCTGCTGGTGGTAGGCACTCATCTCGGCCATCAGCGCCGCGTCGCCCATCAGCGCCTCGGCTTCGGTCTCGGCGGTGGCCTTGACGATGATCATGAATCGCATCGGGCTCTCCTTGTGTCTGCGCTCATGTCTTGACGACGAGGCAGACCAGGCCGGATCGACAGGGGCCGAGGGTTAATACCTAAAAATCTGGTTCAGGCGGGCAGGTCGTGGAAACACGGGCCAAGGTTGCGCACTTCGATGGTCGCCCATTCCGCGGCCGGGCAGGCGGCGGCAATCGCCAGCGCTTCCTCGCGCGTCGGCACGTCGACCAGGAAATAGCCGCCGACCATTTCCTTGACCTCGGCAAACGGCCCGTCGACCCAGCGCGGCTGGCCGTCGCGCACCTGGACTTTCGTCGCCTGCTCCAGCCCGGCCAGCGACTGGGCGGCCTGCAGCACGCCGCGCGCCTGCAGCGTGGCGGCAAAGTCCAGCATGCGGGCGTAGACCTTTTCGCCTTCGACGCGGCCGCGCGCCTCGCGCTGGCCCGTGGGTTCGTTGATCAGCAGCATGTAAGGCATCGGGCAAGTCCTGTGGGGCCAGAGATGGCAATGCGCGGATCTTAGCCAGCCGCGCCGTTATGCTGCTGGCCCATGTACGAGTCGTATTTCGGCCTGGCCTGCGAGCCGTTTTCGGTGGCGCCGGACCCGCGTTTCCTCTACCTCAGCGACAAGCACCGCGAAGCGCTGGGCTACCTGATGTACGGGCTGCGGCGGGCCGGCGGCTTTGTCTTGCTGACCGGCGAGATCGGCGCCGGCAAGACCACCGTCTGGCGCGCCTTCCTGGAGCAGCTGCCCGGGCATGTGGACGTGGCCTACGTGGCCAATCCCAAGCTCGGTGTGACGGCGCTGCTGCGGCGGCTGTGCGAGGAGTTGCGCATCGAGCTGGCCGACGACCAGGCCGACCTGATCGACGCACTGCACGGCCACCTGCTGCTGGCCCACGCCAGCGGCCGGCGCACGCTGATCGCGGTGGACGAGGCGCAGGCGCTGTCGTTCGACGTGCTGGAACAGCTGCGCCTCCTGACCAACCTGGTGACCAACGAGAGCAAGCTGGTGCAGGTGCTGCTGATCGGCCAGCCCGAACTGCGCAACATGCTGGCGATGACCGAGATGGAATCGGTCTCGCAGCGCGTGGTGGCGCGTTTCCACCTGCCGGCGCTTTCGCTGGACGAGGTGCGGCGCTACCTGGCGCACCGGCTCGAAGTGGCCGGTTACCAGGGGCCTGGCCTGTTCGAGGACGACGCGATCCGCCGGCTGCACCGGCTGTGCCGCGGCACGCCGCGGCGCATCAACGTGCTGTGCGACCGGGCGCTGCTGCTGGCCTTCCAGGCCGGAGAG
>NZ_VIDT01000624.1 GCF_006519715.1 Ideonella azotifigens | reverse complement strand
GCGCCCTGAAGCCAGGCCTCTGCCGGAAGACGGCGCGGCAGGCCAGGCTGCTGCGGCGCAACAGTGCTCGCGTATCATCGCCAGCACCCATGAGTCAGACTGCCCTCATCCCGGCACCGCCGCTGCTGCACATGCACCCGCTGCGTGTCTACTGGGAAGACACCGACGCCGGCGGCGTCGTCTTCTACGCCAACTACCTGAAGTTCTTCGAGCGCGCGCGCACCGAATGGCTGCGCGCGGCCGGTGTTGGCCAGCACGAGTTGCGCGAGCGCACCGGCGCCATCTTCATCGTCATTGACACGCGGGTACGCTATTTGCGGCCCGCCCGGCTGGACGACGCCTTGCAGATCGCCGTGACCCGCGCCGAACTCGGCCGTGCCACGCTCACCGTGCACCAACACGCCTGGCGCGGCGACGAGTTGCTCTGTGAAGGCAACATCCAGATCGCCTGCGTGGACCACACCAGCTTTCGCCCGCAACGCATTCCCTCCGACGTGCTCAGCCGCCTCACGCCACCATGAATCAGGATCTCTCCATCGTCTCGCTCGTGCTGCATGCCAGCCTGGTCGTGCAGCTCGTCGTCGCCGGCCTGCTGCTGGTCTCGCTGGTCAGCTGGAGCCTGATCTTCGCCAAGCTGTTCGGCATGGCCCGCATCAAGAGCGGCAACGACGCCTTCGAGCAGGAATTCTGGTCCGGCAAGAACCTCAACGACCTGTACAAGAACGCCAGCGCGAAGCCGGACGGCGCACCGATAGAGCGCCTGTTCGCCAGCGGCATGCGTGAGTTCATGAAGCTGCGCGAGCGCCAGCTCGACACGGGCAGCCAGCTCGACGGCGCCCGCCGCGCGATGCGCGCCACGCTGCAGCGCGAGCTGGACGCGATCGAAGGCAACCTCGGCTTCCTGGCCTCGGTCGGCTCGGTCAGCCCGTACGTGGGCCTGTTCGGCACCGTCTGGGGGATCATGAACGCGTTTGTCGGCCTGGGCAGCTTGCAGACGGTGTCGCTGTCCACCGTGGCACCGGGCATTGCCGAAGCGCTGGTGGCAACAGCCATCGGCCTGTTCGCGGCCATTCCTGCGGTCGTCGGCTACAACCGCTTCGCGCGCCAGATCGACCGCGTGGCGATCCAGCTGGAGAGCTTCATCGAGGAGTTCTCCAACATCCTGCAGCGCAACGTGGCTGGCCCTGCCGGCGCGCAGCGCTGAGCCACCGGAGCACCGCATGCCCGCAGTTGCTTCCCGTGGCGCCGGCGGCCGCCGCCGCTCGATGAACGAGATCAACATGGTCCCGTTCATCGACGTGATGCTGGTGCTGCTGATCATCTTCATGGTCAGCGCGCCCATGATCACCACCAGCGTGGTGGACCTGCCCAGCGTGGGCAAGGCCAAGCAGCGGCCCGAGGGTGTGATCGAGATCCTGGTCACCAGCGAAAGCCAGCTCAAGATCAAGATCGACAAGGGCGAGCCCAGCACCATCACGCTGACCCAGCTCGCCGCGCAGGTGAAAGCCGCCCAGAACGGCAGCGCCAACATCCCGGTGGTCATCTCGGGCGACAAGCAGGTGCGCTACGAGACCATCGTGAAGGTCATGGACACGCTGCAGAAAAACGGCGTGCAGCGCGTGGGCCTGTCGGTCAAGCAAGGCGGTTGACGAGGTGGCGTCACCCCTGCCGCAGTCCCTGGCCTTGCCGCGCGAGTCGCTGCGGCCGCCCAGCGCCGACCGGCAAAGCGTCGGCCTGCTGGTCTCGCTGTTGGCCCATGGGCTGCTGATCGCCGGGCTGGCACTGGGCGTGCAGTGGCACACCCAGGACCCGGAGGGCGTGGAAGCCGAACTCTGGGCCGCCACGCCACAGATCGCGGCACCCGCAGCCGTCGAACCGCCACCGGAACCGGCGCAGGAAACCACCCAGCCGCCGCCCAAGGCCGCCACGCCACCGCCACCCGACACGGCCGCGCAGGACCAGCGCGACGCCGAAATTGCCATCGAGCAGGACCGCAAGCGCAAGGCCCAGAAGGAAGCCGAGCGCCTGGAGGCTGAACGCGACGCGCAGGCCCGCAAGGAAGCCGAGGACCAGCGCGCCCGCGACAAGCGCCAGCAGGCGGAGCGCAAGGACAAGGAAGACAAGGCCAAGGCCGAGCGCGAAGCCAAGGCTGAGCAGGACGAGGCCGACCGCAAGGCCGCCGAGAAGAAGACCAAGCTCGACCAGGCCAAGAAGGACAAGGCCGAGGCCGACCGGCGCGAGGCCCAGCGGCAGGACAACATCCGCCGCATGAACGCCCAGCTTGGCGGCACCGGTGCCGAGAACAGCACCGGCACGGCCGCACGCAGCGCCGGCCCCTCGGCCAACTACGCCGGCCGCATCAAGGCCTACATCAAGCCCAACATCGTGCTGACCGATCCCGTGCCCGGCAACCCGACCGCCGAGGTCGAGGTTCGCGTTGCGCCGGACGGCAGCATCATCGGCCGCAAGCTGAGCAAATCCAGCGGCAGTGCGGCTTGGGACGAGGCCGTCATCCGCGCCATCGACCGCACCGCCAAGCTGCCGCGCGACACCGACGGCACCGTGCCGTCAGCGATGACGATCAGCTTCAAACCATCTGAGTAATCTGGTCCTGAAGCGGGTCCGCGTCAGTTGTTCGGCAGCAGGCGCGGCTTGAGCCACGCGTCCACTGACCACTTCCCCGGTCCCCATAGCAACAGCGCCACCAGCAGCGTGCCCCAGAACTGGTGCTGCTGCAGCGCCGGCGCGGTGATCTCGGCCAGGCTCAGCACGGCCATGACGTTGACCACGCTCAGGCCCGCCGCGGTAAATCGCCCCGCCAGCCCCAGCACCAGCAGCACCGGCAGGCCCAGCTCGCCACAGGTGCCCGCGTAGGCCGCCACTTCGGGCGGCAGCAGCGGCACGTGGTATTCGTCCTGGAACAGCGCCAGCGTGGTGTCCCAGTCGCGGATCTTGGTCAGCCCGGAGAGGAAAAACACCTTCGCAACGTAGACGCGCGCCGCCAGCTGGGCCAGCGGCTGCAGGGCTTGAAGACTTCTTTCGACCGCCGCCCAGGCCGGGGTCACGAATGCGGGCAATGGCGAGCGGCGCGTGTTGCCCATGGGCGCCATCGGCATCACAGGGGTCTGCAGAGGCTTGATCATGATGGGGTGTCTCCAGGAATGTGGGGGTGGACCGCCTGCAACCAGCCGGCTTGCAGCGCGCGCACCAGCCAGGCGGTGAAGTCTTCCGGCGGCTGCCCAGCCAGCGCCCGGCCCAGGCTGTGGCCGGCGAGCAGTGCGGTGGT
>NZ_VIDT01000623.1 GCF_006519715.1 Ideonella azotifigens | reverse complement strand
CGTCGGGCTGCAGCGTGTGGCAGGTGTCGGGGCGCTGCTCGGGCGTGTCGCGGTTGTAGGCGCCCAGGGTCAGGCCGTCGGGCGTGAAGAGCCGGGCCTGCAGCACGTCGGGCGAAGCACGCAGCGAGGCCAGGATGTCGTTGGCCTCGCGGTCGCTGGCGAACATCACGGCGGCTTCGCTGTTGGTGGCGATGATGCCGGCCACCGTGCGCAGGCTGTCCTTCAATTCGTGGTGGCGGTTGTTGAGCTCGTGCAGCGTCATCACCAGCGTGAAGCCGGCCAGCAGTGCGCCGGTCAGCCACAGGCCGAAGGTGGCGATCAGCCGGCGGATGGGGGGATGCGCGGCGTCCGGCGCAGGTGGCAGCGGGGCGGCGGCCGGGTCCATGGGCGCCGCATCCTGCGGGGCGACGGGGCTGCGGCGCGGGCGCAGGTTTTTCACTTGGCGCCCGCCACGTAGTTGGCCATCTTCAGCATGCGGGCGTTGAAGCTGATGCGGACCTTCCTGGCCATCGCCAGGTTCACTTCGAAGCCCAGCTTCAGGTCGCGCTTCTGGATCTCGATCATCAGGCCCTGGTCGGCCAGGCCGTCGCCGTCGGTGATGGTGAGGATGGGCGCGCTGTCCAGCCTGGCCAGCAGCTCAGGCGCCAGCTTGCGTTGGCTGTCGTCGAGGTAGAGGGCGTGGCAGGGCGCCAGCGGGTCCTGCAGGCTCACGTGCACGACCTTGATGTGCACGTCATTGAGCACGCGCTTGCCTTCCAGCCTGGCCAGCGGCTCGTCCATCGGCGTGCGGCCCAGCACGCACAGGCGAAAGGGCTCGTCCGGCGGCACCGGCCACTGGGCGAACTGGATGAAGTTGTAGAGGTAGGCCGCCTTCATCGCGCGCTCGTCGACCTGGGCGTATGCGGCGGTGCTGGCGAACAGCAGCACCGCCAGGCCATGGCGCAGCAGGGTTCGCATCAGAAATGCCCCCGCAGTTCGATCCAGCCATAGCGCACCTTGCGGCCCATTTCGGCTGGAGTGCCCATGTACGGGTCCAGCCCGTGCTCGGGCGTGTTGCCGGCATTGCGCAGGCCGATGGTCAGGTCCAGCGGGCCGATCAGCTTGAGCGCCTGCAGCGTCAGGTCAACGCGGGTGCTGGACGGCACCGGCACCAGGTCCTTGGGCGTGTAGCCGTCCCACGTGGGCAGGTAGCTGCTGGTGCGGCGCACGGCAGCGCTCAGGCGCCAGCGCTCGCCATCCAGCGGCACGGACAGCTGCAGCTTGCTGATGTGATGCGGCGAATAGGCCAGTTCGTTGCCGAGGTTGTTGTGGCTGCGCTGGAAGGCCTGGCTGGCACGCAGGCGCAGGCCCTGCCATTGCCACTCGGCCTCCAGCTCCAGGCCGTGACCGCGCAGCGCCGTGATGTCCTGGTCGGGCCAGATCATTTCGCTGACGCGGTAGTCGTACACCGTGGCCAGCCAGCGCAGCGTGTCGTGCCGGTACTCGGTGGCCAGTTCGCGGTGCAGCACGTGCTCGCCATGGTCCTGCGGCGACAGGCCGAAGGACTCCTCCGCGGCCGAGGCAAAACGCGTGGCGCGGCCCAGTGAGCCCTTGAACTGCCAATCCGGCAGCGGCGTCCAGACCATCGCGGCGCGTGGGCTGTAGGTCCAGTCGACGTTGGTGCGGCGGTCGGCGCGCAGGCCCAGCGTGGCAACGAGCTGCTCGCTCAGACGCAGCTCGTCTTCCACCGAAAGTCCCAGGCTGCGCCGGTGCATGGCCAGGTTCTCGTCCGGGTAGCCGGAGTCGACCTGGTCGTAGTGCAGTTTCGGGTCCTCGCGCAGGCGCAGGCCCAGCACCACCCGCTGGCGCTGCCAGCCCTCGTAGCTGGCCTGGGTGTCCAGGCTCCACCAGGCGCCTTCGGCACGGATGCTGCCGTGGTAGCCCTGCAGGTCCACGTCGTAGTTGTAGCGCTGACCACCCAGCTGCGCCCGCACGGAGCTGCGCCAGCCGGCCAGCGCGCCGTCGTCGAAGCTGTGGTCATGGCCCAGCGAGACCACATGGCCGCCGTCCTGCTGGCTGGTGGTGGCCGGCACGCTGGGGTATTGCGAGCGCACGGTACGGGCCGAGCTCAGCAGCTGCAGGCTGAACGCCTGCCACTGGCCCTTGAGCAGCAGCTGCCAGGCTTCGGCATCGCTGTCCTCGTAGGGGATCTTGCCCAGGTCGGAGCTGGGCGTGCCATCGTTGGCATGCAGCGTCAGCGAGGCCAGCCATTCGGCGCCGTTGTCGGCCCGCTGGCCCCAGCTCAGGCGCAGCTTGCCGTCGCCATTGCGGCCGCCCGACACGGCCGCTTCCAGCCCGTTCAGGTCGCGGCCGCGGCGGGTCACGATGTTGATCACGCCCAGGAAGGCGTTGTTGCCGTACATGGCGGAGCCGGCGCCAGGCGCGTATTCGATGCGGTCGATCATCGCCACGTCGATCAGCGCGTCATGGCCGAGGAAGATCTGGTCGAACAGGTTGTCGCTGGCCGGTACGCCGTCGACCAGCATCAGCACCCGGCCGGCGTAGGCGCCCGGGCCGCCGAAACCGCGGGCCCCGAGGTAGAGGTAGCTGGTGTCGGCGCTCACCTGCAGGCCGCGCATCTGGTCCAGCACCTCGCCCAGCGTGCGCAGGCCCAGCGCCTGGATGTCCTGCGCCGTCAGCAGCGAGACGGCGGAGGCCGCGTCGGTCACCTGGCGGGCGAAGCGCGCGGCGCTCAGCACCTCGGTGTTCATCAGTTGCTCCAGCGGCAGCTCGGTCAGGTCATCGGCGCGGGCTGCGCCCAGCAGCGCCAGGCTCAGCAGACCTGCGCCCCAGGCGCACCGACAGGATTTTCGAAACAACATGGACAGCACGCAGGCAGGCAAGGGCCAATCCCCGGGTTCGGGCAACCAAGCGGGGCACAGCTTCATTTCGTCCCGCGGCGGCACTTCTTGAGCCGGGCACCGCGGCGGGCCGGCCTGCGCTGGGACAATCCCTCAGGTTCCTGCCAAATTCACGCTTTGGGACGCCGAGGCACGCTTTGCCTCGCCTGTCTTGCTTGTTTGCCTGCCCCATGCACCACACCCTCGACTCCCTGCGCAGCGGCGCGCTGGCCGGCCAGCGCCGGATCAACCTGCGCGGCGGGCTGGCCGAGTTTCCGCGCGAGCTGTTCGACCTGGCCGACACGCTGGAGGTGCTGGACCTCAGCGACAACCAGCTCAGCGACCTGCCACCCGACCTGCACCGCCTGCACCGGCTGCAGGTGCTGTTCGCCTCGGGCAACCGCTTCACCCGC
>NZ_VIDT01000622.1 GCF_006519715.1 Ideonella azotifigens | reverse complement strand
GCCGCGCGAGCGCGCTGCGGTATTCCACCGGGCCGCGGCGCTGTTCCAGCAGCATTTTGATGAGCTGGCGCTCTACGTCACCCGCGAAACCGGCGGCATCCTGCCCAAGGGCCAGCATGAAGTGCGTGAAGCAGTGGCCTTCTGCCAGATTGCCGCTGCGATGCCGCTGCAGGCCCAGGGCCAGGTGCTGCCCGCCACGCCAGGCCGCCTCAGCCTGGCCCGGCGAGTGCCGCACGGTGTGATCGGCGTGATCTCGCCGTTCAATTTCCCATTGGTCCTGACGCTGCGCGTGGTGGCGCCAGCGCTGGCCGCGGGCAATGCGGTGATCGTCAAGCCGGACCCGCGCACGCCTGTCAGCGGCGGCTTCCTGATCGCCCGCATCTTCGAGTTGGCCGGGCTGCCAGCCGGCGTGCTGCATGTGCTGCCGGGCGGGGCCGAGGTCGGTGAGGCGCTGGTGACCGATCCCCAGGTGGCGATGATCTCCTTCACCGGCTCGGTCGGCGTGGGCCGCCACATCGGCCAGCTGGCGGGGCAGCACCTGAAGAAGGTGTCGCTGGAACTGGGCGGCAGCAATTCGCTGATCGTGCTGGACGACGCCGACCTGGACATCGCCGCCAGCAACATCGCCTGGGGCGCCTGGCTGCACCAGGGCCAGATCTGCATGGCCAGCAACCGGGTGCTGGTGCACGCCGCCATCGCGCCTGCCATTGCGGAGCGCCTGGTGGCCAAGGCCAGGCAATTGCCGGTGGGCAATGGCGCCACCGGCCAGGTCGCCATCGGCCCGCTGATCGATGCCCGCCAGCGCGACCGGGTGCACGCCGCGGTCATGGCCAGCGTGCAGGCCGGTGCCCGGTTGCTGGCCGGTGGCCAGTACGAGCAGCTGTTCTACCAGCCCACGGTGCTGGCCGGCGTGCGGCCCGGCATGCCCACCTTCGACCACGAAACCTTCGGCCCGGTGGTCAACCTGGTCAGCTTCCAGACCGACGAAGAGGCGGTGGCCCTGGCCAACCTCGGCCAGGGCGGCCTGGCGGCCGGCGTCATCTCGGCCTCGGTGGGCCGGGCACTGGCGCTGGGCCGGCAGCTGCGCGCCGGCATGGTCCACATCAACGACCAGACGGTGAACGACGACGCGGTGAACCCCTTCGGCGGCCCTGGCATCGCCGGCAATGGCAGCTCGCACGGCGGCCCTGGCGACTGGGAGCAGTTCTCCACCTGGCAATGGCTGACGGTGAAGGACGCCGCCACGCCGTTCCCGTTCTGATGCCTCGCCCACACATTCCAAGGAGATAGCCGTGAATTTCCAAGGCAAGACCATCGTCATCACCGGCGCCTGTTCCGGCATCGGCGCCGAGACCGCCCGTTTGATGCGTCTGAAGGGCGCCCGCGTGATCGGCATGGACCGCAATGCGCCGACCCTCACGCTGGACGGCTTCATCAAGGTCGATCTGGCGGAGCAGGCCGCGATCGATGCGGCCTTCCGGCAACTGCCCGAACGCTTCGACGCGCTGTGTAACGTGGCCGGCGTGCCTGGCACCGCGCCGGTCGACCTGGTGGCGCGCGTCAATTACCTGGGCCTGCGCCACCTCTGCGGCCTGGCGCTGGAGCGCCTGCCGGCCGGCGGCGCCATCGTCAACATCGCCTCCATCCTCGGCGCCGAATGGCCTGCGCGTCTGGCGCAGCACAAGGCGCTGGCCGAGGCCACCAGCTTCGAGGCCGGCCTGGCCTTCCTGGCCCGGCACCCGGTGCCGCAGGAAAGCTGTTACCAGTACTTCAAGGAAGCGCTCATCGTCTGGAACGCCGTGCAGTCGCAGCCATGGTTCCTGAGCAAGGGGGTGCGCATGAACTGTGTCGCCCCCGGGCCGGTGATGACACCCATCCTGGGCGATTTCGTGCAGATGCTGGGCGAGGAACGGGTGCAGAAGGACGCGCACCGGATGAAGCGCCCGGCCCTGGCCGACGAGATCGCGCCGGTGGTGGCCTTTCTGTGCGCCGATGAATCGCGCTGGGTCAGCGGCGTCAACCTGCCGGTCGACGGCGGCCTCGCCTCGACCTACCTCTGATCCCAGGCCAGGGACGGAACAAGGCCGGCGCACCAGCACCCGGCCGAAGCAAGCGGCGCACCAGAAGCCGTTCGACTCAAAACCACGGAGACTCCCATGCAACCCACCCGTCGCGTGATCGCGGTGGCGGCCGCGCTCGCGCTGCCCGCTGCCAGCCACGCCTTCCAGATCGACATGCCGGACGACAGCGAGCTGAAGCTGCGCCTGGACCTGACGCCAAAGTACAGCGCCGGCTACCGGCTGAAGGACCCTTCGGCCGCGCTGACCCGGTTCGACGTGGCGGCCGATCCAGGCACCGTCAACGAGGACGATGGCGACCACAATTTCAAGAAGGGACTGATCTCCAGCCGCTGGGACCTGCTCGGCGAACTGGACCTGACCGGGCCGAGCTACGGCATGCGGCTGTCGGGCAGCGCCTGGCACGACAGCGTCTACCTGCGCCCCAGCAGCTACGGCGGCACCCCGATCTATGCAGGCGGCGTGCCCATTGGCGCCAGCACCTCGAGCTCGAACAACTTCAGCGACCAGGCTGCCAACGAATTCCTGCCCGACACGGTGCGCCAGCACGGCCGCGGCAGCGAGCTGCTGGACGCCTTCGTCTATGCCAAAGGCGACCTCGCCGGCATGAAGGCCACGCTGCGTGTCGGCCGCCACACGCTGCAGTGGGGCGAGAGCGTGTTCTTCGGCCAGAACGGCATTGCCAACGCCCAGGGGCCGGTGGACGTGGCCAAGATCGTCTCGGTGCCGGGCTGGCAGTTCAAGGAAGTGCTGCTGCCGGTCGAGCAGGTCTCCGGCTCGCTGCAGGTGGCCGAGGGCGTGTCGCTGGGGGCCTATTACCAACTGCGCTGGCGGCCCAGCAGGATTCCCGGCGTCGGCAGCTATTTTTCCAACCAGGACTACGTCGGCACCGGCACGGTGAACTTCGGCGTCGATGGCAATGGCAACCCCATCCTGCTGGCCTACGACAAGCACCAGGACCTGCGGCCGCGCAACAACGGCCAGGGCGGCCTGCAGCTGCGCTTCAGCCCCACCGGCAGCGACTACGAGTTCGGCCTGTACGCTGCGCAATACCACGACAAGACGCCGGCCGTGCCGGTGTTCGACTTCGTGGGCGGCAATGTGCACCTGGCCTATGCAGAAGACGTGCGCACAGTGGGCGCCAGCGTCACCTCGTCGCTCGGCCAGCTCAATTGGGCGGCCGAGGCCTCGCTGCGCTGGAACGCACCGCTGACC
>NZ_VIDT01000621.1 GCF_006519715.1 Ideonella azotifigens | reverse complement strand
GGTGTGCTCGACCTGCGCCCCTTGCTCGCCCCCTTGTTCGACGTGCCACCCACGGCCACCGACGAAGCCGCCGCTGGCTTCCACACCTCGCTCGCGGCCGCACTCGCCGGCTGGGCCGCGTCGGCCGCCGAGCATTTCGACATTGGCACCGTGTGCCTCGGTGGGGGTTGTTTCTTCAATGCCGTGCTCACCACGCACCTCACGCAACACCTCGAACGCCGCGGCCTGCGTGTGCTGCGGCCGCTGCGGCATTCGTGCGGCGATGCCGGTCTGGCGCTCGGCCAGGCCTGGGTCGCGGTGCATCAGCTTCGAGTCGCCACCGACTCGGCCTGCCTCAACGAAAGTTCCTCATGTGCCTCGCCATCCCAGCCCTCCTGATCGAGATGATCGGCCCAGACCAGGCCATCGTCGAGCTCGGCGGCATCCGCAAGCAGGTCTCGACCGCGCTCGTGCCCGACGCGTTGGTCGGTGACTACGTGATCGTGCACGTCGGCCACGCCATCGGGCAGATCGACCCTGAAGAAGCGCGGCGCACGCTGGCGATGTTCGGCGAATTGGCCGGCGCCACGCCCGCGCTGGAGACGCAGCCATGAAGTACATCGACGAGTTCCGCGACGGCGGCGTGGCGCAGAAGATCGCCGCGCGTCTGCGCGCCGAGGCCGCACCCGAGCGCCAGTACAGTTTCATGGAGTTCTGCGGCGGCCACACCCACGCGATCTCGCGCTACGGCATCACCGAGTTGCTGCCGGCCAACGTGCGCATGATCCACGGCCCGGGCTGCCCGGTGTGCGTGCTGCCGATCGGACGCATCGACCTGGCCATCCAGCTCGCGCTGGACAAGGGCGCGATCGTCTGCACCTATGGCGACACGATGCGGGTGCCGGCTTCCGACAGCCTGTCGCTGGTGCGGGCCAAGGCGCGCGGCGGCGACATCCGCATGGTGTATTCGGCGACCGATGCACTGCAGATCGCGCGCCAGAACCCAGGCCATGAGGTCGTGTTCTTCGCGATCGGTTTCGAGACCACCACGCCGCCCACCGCGCTGGCGATCCGCACCGCGCACCTCGAAGGCCTGGCCAACTTCAGCGTGCTGTGCTGCCACGTGCTCACGCCTTCGGCGATCACGCACATTCTCGAAAGCCCCGAAGTGCGGCAGTACGGCACCGTGCCGATCGACGGCTTCGTCGGCCCGGCCCACGTGAGCATTGTGATCGGCTCGGCGCCCTACGAACACTTCGCGCAGGAATACCGCAAGCCGGTCGTGATCGCCGGCTTCGAGCCGCTGGACGTGATGCAGGCGGTGCTGATGCTGGTGCGTCAGGTCAACGAGGGCCGCACCGAGGTCGAGAACGAGTTCACCCGCGCGGTCACCTCCGAAGGCAACCTGACGGCACAGGCGCTGGTGTCTGAAGTGTTCGAGTTGCGCGCGAGCTTCGAATGGCGTGGCCTGGGCGAAGTGCCGTACAGCGCGCTGAAGATCCGGCCCGCGTTCGCGAGTTTCGATGCCGAGCGCCGCTTCGGTCTGGGTTATCGGCCGGTGGCCGACAACAAGGCCTGCGAGTGCGGTGCGATCCTGCGCGGCGTGAAGAAGCCGACCGACTGCAAGATCTTCGGCACCGTGTGCACGCCCGAGAACCCGATGGGCTCGTGCATGGTCTCGTCCGAAGGGGCGTGCGCGGCGCACTACTCGTATGGCCGCTTCCGCGACATTCCGGTGCGGGTGGAGGTGGCGGCATGACAATCAAGAAAGACTACGTGCGCCCGCTCGACCTGAAGAACGGCCGCATCGACATGGGCCACGGTGCCGGCGGCCGCGCGGCCGCGCAGCTGATCGAGGAGCTGTTCCTGAAGGCCTTCGACAACGAGTACCTGCGCCAGGGCAACGACGGTGCCGTGTTCGACATTCCCGCCGGCCACAAGCTCGTGATGGCCACCGACGGCCACGTGGTCTCGCCGCTGTTCTTCCCCGGCGGCGACGTCGGGGCCTTGAGCGTTCACGGCACGATCAACGACGTGGCGATGTGCGGTGCCCGCCCGCTGCACATCGCCGCCAGCTTCATCCTCGAAGAAGGTTTTCCCCTGGCCGAACTCAAGCGCGTGGTCGATTCGATGGCCGCCGCCTCCCGCGAGGCCGGCGTGCCGATCATCACCGGCGACACCAAGGTGGTCGAAAAGGGCAAGGGCGACGGTGTGTTCATCAGCACCACCGGCATCGGCGTGGTGGCGCACGGCGTGAACGTTAGCGGCGCCAACGCGCGGCCGGGCGACGTGGTGCTGCTCTCGGGCACGATAGGCGAGCACGGCGTGGCGGTGCTGTCGCAGCGCGAGTCGCTGGAGTTCGAGACCACCATCGCTTCCGATACAGCGGCGCTGCACACGCTGGTAGCCGCCATGCTCGAAGCCTCGCGCGATGGCGTACGCGTGCTGCGCGACCCAACCCGCGGCGGCCTGGCCACCACGCTGAACGAAGTGGCGCGCCAGTCGGGCGTGGGCATGCTGCTGGAAGAAGCCGCGATCCCGGTGCTGCCGCAGGTCGACGCGGCCTGCGAACTGCTCGGGCTCGACCCGCTGTACATTGCCAACGAGGGCAAGCTGGTCGCCGTCTGCGCCCCCCAGTCGGCGGCGGCCGTGCTCGCAGCGATGCGCGCCCACCCGCTCGGTGGCAACGCGGTGCGCATCGGCACCGTCACCGAGGACCCGCACCACTTCGTGCAGATGGCAACACGCTTCGGCGGGCGCCGCGTGGTCGACTGGCTCAGCGGCGAGCAGTTGCCGCGCATTTGTTGATGCGGCGCGGCCCTCGCGTGCCCACCGACCGGTGCAGTACCGATGAACCTGCCTCTCGACCGCGTCTACCGCAAGACACCCACCGGCAGCGCCGGTGCGGCCGAAGCCCGCGCCTGCGCCATGAATGGCCCCCTGCGCATCCTGCTGCTGTGCCACAGCTTCAACAGCCTGACGCAGCGCCTGTTCGTCGAGCTGAATGCGCTCGGCCACAAGGTGGCGGTGGAATTCGACATCGCCGACCGGGTGACCGAAGAAGCGGTGGCGCTTTTCCAGCCGCAGTTCGTGATCGCCTCGTTCCTGAAGCGGCGCATTCCCGAGCCGGTGTGGCGCAGCACCGTGTGCCTGGTCGTGCACCCCGGTCCGCCCGGCGACCGTGGCCCGGCTGCGCTCGACTGGGCCGTGCTGGACGCGCCAACGCGCTGGGGCGTGACGGTGCTGCAGGCGACTGCAGACTTCGACGCCGGCCCGGTGCAAGCCCACGCCGCCTTCGCGATGCGTGAGGCCGCCAAG
>NZ_VIDT01000620.1 GCF_006519715.1 Ideonella azotifigens | reverse complement strand
CGGCGGGTGGTTCGGCGTTTCGCCGAACCGGGTGCTCCATTTCCCGCCGAACCGGGCGCCCCATTTCAGGAGTTGTCGTCGATCAAGCCCATGTCGGACGAGCTCATCAGCTGCGTGATGTCCATCAGGATCAGCATGCGTTCGCCGACGTTGGCGATGCCGGTGATGAAGGACATGTCGACATTGGCGTTCATGGCCGGAGCTTCCTTGACTGCGTCGCTGGAGAGTTCCAGCACGTCGGAGACGGAGTCGACCACGGCACCGACGACGCGGCCCTTGATGTTCAGCACGATCACGACGGTGAAGTCGTTGAACTCGGCCTGTTCGCAGTTCAGCTTCACGCGCAGGTCGATGATCGGCACGATCACGCCGCGCAGGTTGACCACGCCCTTCAGGAAGGCGGGCGCGTTGGCGATGCGGGTCGGCTGCTCGTAGGAGCGGATTTCCTGCACGCGCAGGATGTCGATGCCGTATTCCTCGCCGCCGAGGCGGAAGCTCAGGTATTCGCCGTGCGTGACGGCGGCAGCGCCTTTGGCGGCCTTGCCCGCCCGCGCGGCCTCGTGCCGGGCCACTTGCTTGGCTTCGGTGATCATGTCCATGGTGTTGGGTCCTTTGCGTGGGATGGGCGGGCCTTCTTGCGGCACCGCATGACGTTGATATCGGCCGTTTCCCGGCGATGTGAAGGGGCTTCTAGAAACTCGTCCAGTCGGTGTCGCCACCGGCTGTTGCTGGCGCTGCCGCCTGTGCCACCACCGATGCGCGGGGCTTCGCCGGCACCGGCTTGCTGGCGGGCCTGGCGCTCTCCGTGGGGGCTGCGGTGCTGGCGGCGGCCTTGGGCTTGGGCGCAGCTGGCGGCGCTTCGGCGTGGCTGGTGGCGCTGAGCTGGAAGGTCGACACCACCTGCGCCAGGCGCAGGGCCTGTTGCTTCATGGTGTCGGACGCGCCGGCACTTTCCTCGACCAGTGCGGCGTTCTGCTGCGTCATCTGGTCCAGCTCCGCCACTGCGCCATTGATCTGGCCAATGCCGTCGCGCTGCTCGACCGTGCTGGCGGTGATCTCGGCAATGATGTTGGAGACGCGGCGCGAGGATTCGACGATCTCGTTCATCGTCGTGCCGGCGTCCTGCACAAGGCGCGAGCCGTTCTCGACCCGGTCGACCGAGGCGCCGATCAGCGCCTTGATCTCGCGCGCGGCTTCGGCCGAGCGCCCGGCCAGGCTGCGCACCTCGCCGGCCACCACCGCGAAGCCGCGACCCTGCTCGCCGGCACGGGCGGCTTCCACGGCAGCATTCAGCGCCAGGATGTTGGTCTGGAAGGCGATGCCATCGATCACGCCGATGATGTCGCCGATCTTGCGCGACGCGGCCTGGATCTGGTCCATCGTCGTCACCACCTCGGCGACCGCTGCGCCACCGCGCTGGGCGACCTCGGCGGCCGAGCTGGCGAGTTGGTTGGCTTGCGCTGCGGCTTCGGCGCTCTGGCCGACCGAGCCCGTGAGTTGCAGCATCGACGAAGCCGTCTGCTGCAGCCGGCCGGCCGTCTGCTCCGTGCGGTTGGACAGGTCCTGGTTGCCGGTGGCGATTTCGCTGCTGGTCGTGGCGATGCTGCTGGCCGCGTGGCGCACCGTTTGCAGCGAGTCGTGCAGGCGCTGCACCATGCGCATCAGGCTGCGCTGCAGCTGGCCGATCTCGTCGCTGCGCTGGTTCTCGCCGGCTTGCTGTGACAGGTCGCCATCGGCCACCGCCTCGGCCAGCGCCGAAGCTTCGCGCAGCGCCTGGATCACCCTGCGCAGCAGCGCGGCGCAAACCAGCACCGCCACCGCCGTCAGCAGCAGGCTCAGCAGGCCCAGGCCCAGCGAATTGCGCTGGCCACGCGAGGCAGAAGCCTCCTGCGTGTGCTGGCCTGCGGCCTCGATGCTGTCGATCAGCTTGGACATGGCCTGGCTGGCCGCCTTGAAGCTGGCGTCGGCACCCTGCATCGCGGCCACGCCGGTGTTCGGGTCGACCTGGGCCAGGTCAATCGCCTGATCGGCCTGCTTGGCATAGGCGGCGAGGTCCTTGGCGACCTGCTGCGCGTTGTCGCGCAAGGCCTGGTCGTCGTGCAGGTCGCTGATGTCCTGGGCCACGCGGGAGATGTCCTGCACCTGCTTGGGCAGGCTGGTGCGCACCGCCTTCACGGCGGGCTCGTCCATCGAGGCGATCAGCGTCAGCGTGCGATACACGCCGCTGTGCATCTGGCCCATCTGCTCCTGCACGCTGGTGACGGTGCGCAACTGGTCCAGCGCGGCGGTGAAGACCTCGGCATTGCTGCTGGCCTCGCGCTGCATCAGCGCGCCGTTGATCGCGCCGCCGGTCAACGCGACCAGGGCCGTGATGATGGGCGGCAGCAGCAGTTTGGTTCCAAGTTTCATGAAGGACTCCGGCGCGGCACGGGTTGCGGCTTATTTGTAGATGCCGCCGCAGACGACGGTTTCATCCAGCCGCTCGCAGTACATCGCCTTGGGCTCGATCTTCTTGGTCTCGGGGTTGGTGAACTTGTAGTCCTGCCAGAAGCTGGGCTTGGCCTTGGCCAGCTCCACGCGTTCCTTGACGAAGGCCTTGCCGTCCACGTCCTTCAGCTCGATCAGGTTCTTGCCCACCATCTTTTCGTTGGCACCGTGGGCCAGCACCGTGCCGTCCATGCTGTAGACGGTCAGGTACAGGTCTTCATGGCGGAACTGGCCTGTCTTGCTGGTGATTTCGGCGTAGGCCTTTTCCTTGCCGCTGGCTTTCACGAAGGTCACACCTTTCTTGACCATCGCGATCGCGTCGGCCTCGGTGGCACCGCCTGCGGCGGCATGGGCGACGGAGCAGCCGAGAGCGACGGCGGCGGTGATCAGGGTGGCGGTGAAATGGCGCATGGGTGTCTCCTTGGGCTGAGGAAATCCGGTGCCGCGCGAGGCGGCTGGCCGGTGGCTTGGCCCTGGCACGGGCCGGTGTTGTTCACGGGGCAATCAACTTGTCTTCGAGGGATATCGGCAACTGCCGCGAAGACCTGATGGTGAGAAGGCGGTGGGCGCGGCTCAGCGCAGCCGGAAATTGGCCACCGCGCCGCTCAAGGCCTGCGCCTGCTGCTGCAGGCTGTCGGCCGAGGCCGCGCTTTCTTCGACCAGCGCCGCGTTCTGCTGCGTCATCTGGTCCAGCTGGCCCACCGCGAGGTGGATCTGGCCAATGCCGTCGCTCTGCTCGGCGGCACCGGTGCTGATATCGCGCACGATGTCGCCGACCCGGCGCACCGAGCGCACGATCTCTTCCATCGTCGCGCCG
>NZ_VIDT01000062.1 GCF_006519715.1 Ideonella azotifigens | reverse complement strand
GGGCATTGCCTGGCGCGAGGCGGCTGCCTGCGCCCACCCGCCGATCAGGTGCGGTTGAGGATCCGGCCGCCGTCGACCAGGATGCACTCGCCGGTGATGAAGCTGGCTTCGTCCGACGCCAGGAACAGCGCGAGGTTGGCGACGTCCCATCCGGTGCCCTGACGCAGCAGCGGCACCTTGGCGTTGCGCTCGGCGTTGATCTCGTCACGCGACTTGGAGAAACGGCGCGAGCGGGTCTCGACCGCCATGGGCGTGTCGATCAGGCCTGGCAGGATGGCATTGACGCGAATGTTGAACTTGGCGTTCTGCAGTGCCAACTGCTCGGTGAGCGCATTGACGCCTGCCTTGGTGGCCTTGTAGGCCGCATACGGATACAGGCCCACCGCGGCAGCCGAGGAGACATTGACGATCGCGCCCGAACGCTGCTGGCGCATGATCACCAGCGCATGCTTGCAGGTGAACGCGGTGCCGCGCAGGTTGCTGCGGTAGATGTTGTCGAACTGTTCTTCGGTGATGTCCATCAGGTCCGCATCGCCACCGCCGAGGCTCACGCCGACGTTGTTGTGCAGAACGTCGAGCGAGCCCCAGTGCCGATGCGCCTCGGAGATGGCGGCGACGATGTCGGCCTCCTTCTGGATGTCAGCCTTGAAGGCGATGGCATCGCCGCCTTCGCTGCGGATCATCGCGGCGGTCTCTTCGGCGGATTCGATCGATCGGTTCACCGCCAGCACACGCGCGCCTTCGCGGGCGAAGCGGATGGCCGCCGCGCGCCCGTTGCCCAAGCCCTCGCCCGGGCTCTGACCCGCACCGATGACAACGGCGACCTTGCCGTCGAGACGCTTGCTTGCGGTCCAACCGGCCGCCTGATTCGTGGAAGTGCTCATGCCCGAAGCCCCTTGAAAGCTGGTCCTTAACAGAGCTTCGAATGTTATCATCGGTTCCACTGCACACATACAGTTCCACTGAACGGAACCGCAACATCGCCCCCGGAGACAGACCTACCATGAATCTCGGCATCGACGGAAAGCTCGCCCTGGTCACCGCCTCCAGCGGCGGCATGGGTCGCAACATCGCCCGCACCCTGGCCGCGGAGGGCGCCAACGTGCTGCTGTTCGCCCGCACCGCCGAGAAGCTTCAGGCGGTGGCCGAGGAGATCGAGGGCGACTACGGCGTCAAAGCCCATGTCGTGGCGGGCAGCATGCTGGTGGCCGACGACGTGGCGCGCCTCTCAGGCACGCTGGCATCGCTGGGGGGCGCCGACATCATGGTGCTCGTCACCGGCCGCCCACCGAACCCGCTGCGCGACACGCTCAAGGAGACCGAGCCCGAGCGCTGGCAGGAGGCCTACGAGAACCAGTTGCTGAGCGTGGTCCAGGTGGTCAATGCGGTAGCGCCGCAGATGCTCGACAAGGGATGGGGGCGCATCCTGGCGATCACGTCGGCCTCTGCCAAGCAGCCAATGGCCGTGCATGCGCTGTCCACCGTCTTCAGGGCCGGCGTGACGGCCTATCTGAAGGGCCTGGCCAACGAGCTCGGGCCAAAGGGCATCACGGTGAACTGCGTGGCGCCCGCCCTGATCGACACCTCGCACCGCAGCGGCTCGGCCGCCTACACGCCGGCCCAGGCGGAGCGCCGCGTCTCGATGACGCCGCTGCACCGCATGGGCACGCAAGAGGAACTGGCAGGCGTGGTGGCCTTCCTGGCCTCCGCACAGGCGGGTTTTGTCACCGGGTCCACCATTGCGGTGGAGGGCGGCATGATCGGCTCGCTGTTCTAGCCGACGCGCAAAGCCCCGCTCAGCTGGCGACAGGCCCGCCGAAGCGGCGCGAGATGTCGCCGGCGGCTTTTTTCACCAGCTTGGTGAAGGCTTTCTCGTGCATCTGGATGCGCACCGACGGACCGTTGACGGTGATGCAGTAACGCGCCTCACCGTTGGCGTCCCACACGGGTGCCGAAATGGCCGACAGGCCGAGCAGCCGCTCACCGTGCGACACCGCGTAGCCCTGATCCCGGATCTCGCTGAGCTGCGCGCGGATCTCGGCGGACTTGCGCTGGGTGGCCCGTGCGATTGCGGCGAGGGTCGATGACGAGGCGGTTTCCGGCATGAAAGCCAGCAGCGTCTTGGATGCCGAACCGAGCAGCAGCGGGATCTGCTCGCCCGGCTGCATCACGCTGCGCAGTTGCGATGGTGCAGTTGCCACCGAGTCGACGCAGACACGGTTGCCGTCCACCGCCATGTGGATCGCCACCGTCTCCTGGGTCTGCTCGGCCAGGGTCAGCATCGCGGGACGCGCGATGGCGCGGATGTCCAAAGTGTTGCGCACCAGCCCGGCCAGCCGCGTGAAGCGGAACGACAGGCAGTAACGCTGGTCCTCCAGCCGCACCAGGTAGCCGGCCTCTTCAAGGCTGCCAACGATACGGAAGGCGGTGGACTTCGGAAGTTCGATGCTGTCCGCAATCTCCTGCAGCGTCAGCGAAGTCTGGTCGGGGGCGAAGCTTTCGAACACGGCGAGGGTTCGTTCTACCGAGCGCATCATGGGGCGGGATCCTCTCTGGGATGTTGGCCCGCATTGTATTCAGCCGGTTCCACCAGCCGGCATGGATGCCGCTCAGCAGTCCCGGGGGCGTTGGCGGAGCGCAGGCCAGCATCATGCTCGGACAGGGTCCGTCCCCGGCACAGCCACCGGCAGCGCGAAGACTGCGCCGTGGCGCCGGCCGGCGACCAGCTCCTCGATGGAGCCGCGATAGACGGTGCAGAAGAGTTGCCGGCCGCCCTCCCCGCCCAGCGTGCACGACACGCCGCGGCCTTCGAAGGCGATGATGTCGGTGACGACACCGCCTTCGAGCACCCGCAGGAACTCACCGGTATTGAAGCAGCCCACCCAGATGGCGCCTTCGGCATCGCCGCAGAGGCCGTCGGGATGCCGCTCGCCGAGATCGGCGAACACCCGCCGGTGGCCGAGGTGACCGTCGGCGTCGATGTCGAATGCGGTCAATCGACCCGCCCAGGTCTCGGCCACCACCAGCGTCGTGCCATCGTTGATGATGGCAGCGCCGTTGGGGAACTCGAGCCCGCTGGCAGCCACGCTGACGGTGCCGTCCCGCTCGATCCGGTGCAGGTCTGTCAGCGCCCGCGGCTCGCCGGCGTCGTAGTCATAGCCGAAGTTGCCGACATAGATCCGCCCGTAACGGTCGACGACGAAATCGTTCACGTCGCCAGTGGCAAGGTTCGACAGGTCGGCATGTTCGACCAGCGTCTCGCCGTCTATCCGCATCAGCTTGCGGTTCTTCGATGACACGACGATGGGCGTGCCATCCGGCAGGAAGCCGAGCCCCGACGGGCGGTGCGGCACGTGGCAGACCTTGCGGCGTCCACCCTGCATGTCCAGTGCATAGACCGAATGGTCGAAGACGTCCGACACCCAGAGCCGGCCGTCCTGCCAGTGCGGCGCCTCGAGAAAGATGAAGTCTTCGGCGAAAAGCTCCGGGCGATGGTCGGCCATGACGGACTACCAGCCGCCGTCGATCTGGATGTTCTGGCCGGTGATCAGGTCCGCCTGCGAGGACGAGAGGAACACGGACAGGTTGGCGATGTCGACCGCCTCGATGCGGCGCTTCAGGCTCTGGTTCTCCAGGATCCAGTTGTGGTACTGCTCGCGCGTATCGGCCCGATCACGGAACTCCGCTTCCGACAGCACGGCGCCCGGCGAGATGCCGTTCACCGTGATGCCGTGCGCACCGAGCTCGCGCGCCAGGCCCTTGACCAAGCCGAACATCGCGCCTTTCGAGGCGATGTAGGGCACGTACCCTTCCCATCGGCCGGTGAGCGTCAAGGAGGTCACGTTGATGATCTTGCCCTGCTTGCGCTCCTTCATCGTCTTGCAGCAGGCCCGGGCCAACACGAAGACGGCCGACGAGTTGATGCGCACCTGGTCTTCGTACTCCTCGATGCTGAACTGCTCGAAGGGCTTCATGATGACCAGCGCGGCGTTGTTCACCAGGATGTCGATGCCGCCCACTTCGTTGGCGAGCTGGCTCACCGCGCTTTCGGTGGCGGCAAGCTGGTTCAGGTCACAGCCGAAGAAGCGCACGTTCGGCGCCGCCTCGTCCAGGATACCCTGTGCATTGGGGGCGCCGGGCCGGTCGAGCGCGATCACGCTGGCGCCCTCCTGGGCATAGCGCGTGACCATCGCGCGGCCAATGGTGCCGAGGGCACCGGTGATCAGAACTTTCTTTCCGTCCAGTTGCGGCATGCTTGTCTACTCCGGTTGTTGATGAATTGTGTGTTGATGTCGGGACGCTCGGCAGCGCCGGGTGGGGCCTGCTCGCGCACATGCAGGCGCCCCGCTGTCAGGCGCCGAGCGACGGCGCGAAGCCGATCATGGCCTTGACCTCAAGGTACTCCTCCAGGCCGAAGACGCCCATCTCGCGCCCGTTGCCGGAGCGCTTGTAGCCGCCCATCGGGGCTTCGGTGTTGCTGGGTGCGCCGTTCAGGAAAATGCGCCCGGCGCGCATGCGCGCACCGATGTCCTTGCCGCGCGCCGAGTCGCGCGTGAAGATGTAGCCGCCGAGTCCGTACTCGGTGCCGTTGGCGATGGCGATGGCATCGGCCTCGTCCCGGTAGGACATCACGGCGAGCACCGGGCCGAAGATCTCCTCCTGGGCGATGGTCATCTGCGACGTCACGTCGGCAAAGACGGTTGGCCGGACGTAGTAGCCGTGCAGGAGGCCCTCGGGCCGGCCCAGACCGCCGCTGACCAGCCGCGCGCCCTCATCGATGCCAACCTGGATGTAGTGCTGCACCCGCTCGAACTGCGCCCGGTTCACCACCGGCCCGACGAGCGTGGCGGGGTCCTGTGGGTCGCCCACACGGACCTTCACCACTTCGTCCGCCAGCAGGCGCACAACCTCGTCGACCTGCGCCTCCTGGACCAGGATGCGGGTGGGCGCATGGCAGGACTGGCCGCTGTTGGTAAAGGCCCGCGTGACGTTCCAGCGCACCGCGGCCGTCAGATCGGCATCGGGCAGGATGATGTTGGCCGACTTGCCGCCAAGCTCCTGCGAAACGCGCTTGACCGTGCCCGCCGCGGCTTCGGCCACCAGGATGCCCGCGCGCGTCGAACCGGTGAACGAGACGAAGTCGATGTCGGGGTGCTTGCAGATGGCCTGGCCCACGGTGGGGCCGTCTCCGATCACCAGATTGACCACCCCCTTCGGCACGCCCGCCTCGTGCAGGATCTCCGTCATCAGGATGGCCGTGACCGGCGTGAACTCGCTCGGCTTCACGATCACCGTGCAGCCGGCTGCAAGCGCCGCCGACACCTTGGTGGCCAGCAGTTGCGCCGGCCAGTTCCACGCCGTGATCAGGCCGCACACGCCGATAGGCTCGCGGCGCACGATGTTGTCGCCCAGCCTCGTCTCGAACTCGTAGGCCCGCAAGGTCTTGATGGCCTGACGGAAGGCGTCTATCGCGGCACCGGTGCGCTGCTTCAGGCACACCGGCGCGCCCAGTTCGCGGGTGATGGCCGCGGCCACGTCCGCTTCGCGTTCGGTGAACCGCGCCACGATGCGCTCCAGCAGCGCGATGCGCTCGTCGCGGGTGGTCTGGCTGAAGTCCCAGAAGGCGCGCCGCGCGGCGACGACCGCCAGGTCCACGTCCTGCGCACTGGCCAGTGCCACGGTGGCGAAGACTTCTTCGCTGGCCGGATTGATGAGTTCGAAGGTCCGCGCAGAGCGCGGCTCCACCCATTGGCCGTCGATAAAGCACTTGTCGTAATGTTTCACTGCATTCTCCGCAACGGTGGATTCAGATCTGTTTGGCGAGACCGCGGTCGGTCGATGAATGCGGCGTCATCGCGCCGCGGCAACTGCAGGGGCCCAGCCCATGCCCTGAAGCGCCAGCACACTGCGCTCGATGGCGGCATCGGGCTCCGGGTCGATGATCTCCAGTACCGGCGGGCAGCGGAAGCCAATCGCCTCGAGCGTGGCCGGCACAGGGCGGAAGTCGACAGTGCCCAGCCCGACCGCATCGTGACGGTAGACGCTTCGGCCGGTATCGGACAGGTGGACCACCCGCAGCCGCCGGGCGCAGAGCCGAAGCGCCTCGCAGAGATCCTCGCCGACGAAATGGCCGTTGGCGAGGTCGTAGACGATGCCAACCCGGTCGTCGGCGAACTGGTCGACGGCTTCGAGCAGACCGGCCATGTGCGGCAGGAAGGCGAATGGCATGTTCTCGACGTGGACGGCGGTCCCGAGGTCGGCAGCCAGGGGAACCAGCTGCGCCAGCGCCTGGTGAAAATGACCGACCAGCGCGTCACGCGGCATGGCCAGCAGCGGGTTCGCCTTGCCTGGGCCGATGACCACCCCTTCCGCCCCCAGGTCGCCCGCGAGCACCACCACTGACTGCAGAACGGCCAGGGTCGACCTCCGCATCTCTTCGGTGGCCGCAGCGACGTTGAGATCGATGTTCGGCATGTTCAGCGTGGTGATGCGCAGGCCATTGGTCTCGACGAAGGCGCGCAGCTCGCGGCGGGCGGCAGCATCGGCGTGGGCCGGCCAGAGATGGCCCGGGTACATCATCAGCTCGAAGGCCCTGAAGCCACGCCGCGCCAGGCGTTCGAGACAGTCACGAACGCTCGACCCCAGCGTGTAGGAGTAAGTATTGACCGCAAAGGCGGCCGGGCGAAGTGTCGATGACATGGGATGAAGTGAAAGCAAGAGGACTCGCGCCGAAACCGTGGAGGTGGCGCAGCGCGGAGCTCGCGGAGCGGCTCAGTCGCGGGAGGTTGCGACGTCGCTCTTGGCCGCGTTGGAAGACTTGGGTCTATCCCGTGCCACGCCGAAGGCGCCGGCCCCATCCAGCCGGGCAATGTCAGACGCACCGAGGCCCAGATGTTCCTTCAGCACACTGTCGCGATGTTCACCCAGGCGCGGCACCCGCAGTGCCTTGCGCGGCTTCTCGAGCCAGGCTGTATTGGCAGGCAGGGTGAAGGTGCCGCCATGGCCATCGTCGACCTCCCAGAGCGAGCCTCGCTCGCGAAGATAGTCGTTCAGGATCACTTCCTTCATGCCCAGGATGGAGGCCACTGGCACGTCGGCCTCTACCAGCTTGGCGGTGATCTCGGCGCGGGTGTGCGCACGGGTGAATTCCTCGGCAACGGCATGCACCTCGCGCTGGCGCTTCGCGCGCTCCACATAGGTCGCATAACGC
The DNA here is from genome assembly GCF_006519715.1 of Ideonella azotifigens. GTDB lineage: Bacteria > Pseudomonadota > Gammaproteobacteria > Burkholderiales > Burkholderiaceae_C > Ideonella > Ideonella azotifigens. The sequence goes on along the minus strand of NZ_VIDT01000062.1, from coordinate 8,118 downwards.
GGATCGGTGCCGAGCTCCGGGCGGCCCATGGCCACGCAAAAGCGCGCCCAGAAGTCATCGCGGTTGACGCCAAGGCTGACGGCGCCATCCGACGCCGGGAACGCGCCATAGGGAATGCCATGGAAGTTGTTCGAGCCGGTAAAGCTTGACGCGACTTCGTCGTCGACCTGAGCGCGCCCCATGGCGACCGAGACCATCGGCAGCATGCACTCGACCAGGCCGAGGTCGATCAACTTGCCGACGCCGAAACGCTCCTGGTTGCGCAGCGCGAGGATGACGGCCGCGTGAGCCGACACCGATGCAGTGATGTCTCCCAACGCGAAACCGCACCAGACCGGATTGCCGGAATGATCTCGGGTGAGGCCGGTGGCACCGGACATGGCCTCTGCCACGATCGCCAGTCCGGCACGGTCAGCGTAATCGCCTGAATTGTCCAGCCCGAAGCCCGAGATGCAGGCGATGACCAATCGTGGAAATCGCTCGTGCAGGGTCTTGGGATGCAGGCCAAGGCGCGCCAGCGCTGCCGCACGCATGTTGGTGACGAACACGTCCGCGGTTTCGAGCAGGCTCAGCATCAGCTCTTTGCCGTGCTCGTTCTTCAGGTCGAGCACCAGACTCTGTTTGCCCCGATTGAGCGAAGCGTAGTACGCCGTGACGTCGCCGGTTTCGGTGCGGCGCGCGGGCAGACGGTGCCGCGTCAGGTCGCCGCTGGGAGGCTCGACCTTGATGACCGTGGCACCTTCGTCAGCGAGCATCTGACAGCAGTAAGGGCCGGCAATCAGGTGGGCCAGCTCGACCACCTTGACGCCCTCGAGCGGCAATGGCTCCGCACTGCTGTTGCTGTTCGACATGGTTCCGCCCGTTCAATTTCGACAGCTCCATTCTCAAGAGCGCACCCAGTCGAGTCGAGTCGCATTTATTGGCGGGTCCGGTAAGTTGAACTAACCCAGGGTATGCGAGACGTCATCGGCAACATGCGCCGGGCCAGGTGCGGATAGACTCCCGCGGACTCATGGAACTCCGTCACCTGCGCTATTTCATCGCCGCCGCCGAAGAAGAACATTTCGGCCGCGCATCGGACCGCTTGCATGTCACGCGGCCTGCGGTCTCGCAGATCATCGCGGACCTCGAAGACGAGATCGGGACGCCGTTGTTCGAGCGTCTGGCGCACCGGGTCCGCCTGACCGAAGCCGGCAAGACGCTGCTGCCACAGGTCCAGGCGCTGCTGAACCAGCTGGGCCAGGCGGTGCTGGCGACCCAACGCGTGGGCCAGGGCAAGAGCGGCACCCTGAGCATCGGTTACGGCTCGCTGACGCTGCTCAACTCGCTGTTCCGGGCGGCCATCAAGCAGTACAAGGAAGCCTATCCCGATGTGACGCTGTCGCTGCACGAGATATCCACCACCGACCAGTTCCGCGCGCTCGCCGACGGCAAGCTGGATGCTGGCTTCATGCATTTCGGGCCCGGACGGGTCAAGGTGCGCAAAGGGCCTGGCTCGAACCTGATGAGCCAGGACGAGACCGTGCTCGACTGGTTCCACATCCAGACCGGATCGCTGGGTGTCGCCCTGCCGACCGACCATCGCCTGGCCCAGCGAAAGTCGGTCACGCTGAGCGACTTGGCCGGTGAGCGTTTCGTGGTGGTGCCGCAATCCGTCAGCAGCCCCGGCTACGGCCCGCTCTACACGCTGTGCCAGGAGGCCGGTTTCGAGCCGGACGTGGTGCAAGAGGTCAAGACCATCTCGACCCAGCTGAACCTGATCTCGGTCGGCATCGGCATCGGCCTGGCGGTCACGGGCCGGAACTTCATCTACCCCAACGGCATCACGGTGGTGCCGCTGCAGGATGTCTCGCACGCCACCAGCTTCGTGCTCGCGTGGGTCAAGGACAAGATGGATCCCGCGCTCGAACGCTTGCTGGACATCGTCAAGCTCCTGGCGAAGTGACCGTTGGTCGCTGCCGCCGCCGCGAGGCGGCAGCGCGGCCGCCGTGACCTGGCCGATTCAGGCCAGCGTCCTGAAAAGTTCGCTGACGTCCTCAAGGTGCTCGAAGTCGCGGGCGAGCTGCAATGCCCGCTCGACCCGCTCGGCCGCGACGGGCACCGTCGCCGCGCCTGCGCAGTCGCGGAACTTCTCCGCCAGGTCGTCCCATGTCATCGGCGCTTCGGCGCTGCCCGGCACCTTGTCGCCCACGCGCACGAGATGCCGTCCATCCCGGGTCACGATCTCCACCCGCCCGTCCGGCAGGGTGGTGTTCCAGTCAAAGCGGCTGTCGTCAACCGGCAGCACCTTGGCGGCAGCGGCCAGCACCTGTGGGTCCTTCAAGGTCGCGGCACTGAAGTCGGAGACCTTGACGCGGCCGCGCGCCAGCGCCAGGCCGACGCAGAACGGCAGGCTGAATTTCGCGTCGACCAGGGTGGCCGGCGCGCGTCGTTGCTCCAGCGGCGACGACATGATCTTCTGGAAGTCGCCCACCGAGACGAGGACCTGCTCGATGTCGTCATTGGCCAGTCGATGCTCTTTCATCAGGACCAGCGTCGCGTGCAGGTAGGTGTGCACATTGCCGACCGCCGGCCAGGCCTTGTAGAGCGTGCCGGCGCCCAGGTAGTCGGTGCCCAGACCGTGCAGCATGGCAGCCCGGTCGTAGTGCCCGCCATAGTAGGTATTGAAGATGCCGGCCCGGCCCTCGAACAGCGTATCGATGCCGGTGATGCCGCGCTGCGCCAGCAGCGCGCCAAGCACGGCGCCCTGCGCTGTGAAGCCCGCGTACATGCCGCGCAGATCGCTCCCTGTGCCGAAGATGAGCTCCATGGTGCCGCTGGACTGCATGCTGGCGATGCCCAGTGCATGGGCGGTCTGCCGCGCGTCCAGGCCGAGCACATGCGAGGCGGCCACAGCGGCCGAGAAAATGCCCACCGAGGTCGACAGGTTCCAGTCCTTTCGCCAGCCCACGTTGCAACGCAGCCGCGCGAACAAGTCTTGGCCGACCGCCACCGCAGCCAACATCTTTCGGCCGGAGACACCACCGATGCGCTCGGCCACCGCGAAGGCGGCCGGCACGATGGAGCTCGCGGCATGAGCCCCCCAGGGCGTCTGGTCATCGAAGTCGAGGCAATGCGCCATCGCACCGTTGGCCAACGCAGCCAGAGGTGCAGGCAGGCGATCACCGAAGCCCAGGACCGTGCTCTCCCGGCGGCCGCCACATTCGGTGACCACGTCGACGAAGTTCCGCACCGCGGGCTCCAGGCCGCTCGCGGCGAGCGTGACGCCAACCGTGTCGAGCACGCTATTGCGCGCCGACTCGACGGCGGCAGCAGGCAGGTCCTCAAAACGGGTGCCGGCACTCGCCCTTGCAAAGTCGTGGCAGATGTCTTGGGTCATGGGGAGAGATGGAGGTTGCGAGGCTCTGCGGCCGACCAGATCAGTGTGCGCGGGCACGACCGTGGCCGCCCACCGTGTAGATCGCTGCGGCGATGACGATCACCGTGCCCTCGATCAGCCCCTGGTAGTTGGCCCCGAGGTTCAGCATGTTGAAGCCGTTGGTCAGGGTGAACAGGAGCATCGCTCCTGCGAGCGTCTTGACCACGCTGCCCGCGCCGCCGAACAGCGAGGTGCCGCCCAGGATCGCCGAGGCGATGACCGTCAGCTCGGCACCCTGCAGCGCGGCCGGGTTGATGGACCGCAGGCGGCTGCCGAACATCACGCCGGCGAAGCCTGCCGCGGCGCTGCACAGGATGAACGCCGCCATCCGGTAACGCGACACGTTGATGCCGGACAGGCGTGCCGCCTCGGGGTTGCCGCCCACGGCATACAGTTTGCGGCCGACGGTGGTGAAGGTGAGCACGAACCACACCAGCGAGGCGAAGATCAGCATGTAGATCACGGCCTTGGAGACGGACAGCTCCGATCCGCCCACCGCACCCACTGCGATCGCGCAGACCCCGCCCATCAGCATGCCGAGCGACGCGGGCGACAAGCCCCGGCCCTCGCGCCGCCTGCGCAGCGCCGCCGCGGCACCGGCGAATAACAGCACGGCGCCGATGCAGATCAGCGGCAGGCCGATCGCCACGCGGCCCGACTCGAAGGCGCGCATCGAGGCGATCACCTCGGGGCTCTCGACCGACAGGGAGCGGCCGTCGGTGTAGATCAGCACGATGCCGCGGATCGCCGTCAGCGTGCCGAGGGTGACGATGAAGGCATTGATGCCGACGTACTGCACGATGGCACCGTTGAGCAACCCTGCCAGTACGGCCACCAGCATTGCGGCACCGACCGCTGGCCAGAAGCCGATGGAGTCGGCCAAGCCGATCAGCACCGCGGCTGAAAGCGCTGCGACGGAAGCGACCGAAAGATCGAAATTGCCAGTGATCAGGATCACCGTCATTGCGATCGCCATCACGGCTGTCAGCGATGACTGATGCATCACGTTGGTGATGTTCTGCATGCTGAGGTAGCTGACCCGCCCTGTGTAGGCGCTCGCCACCGCCAGCACCAGCACCAGGATCAGCAGGGCGTAATAGACGCCCATCTCGCGCAGACCGAACACCCGTCGCCACTGCGTAGGCAGGGCCTGATGGACCGGCGCAGCCTCGCGCGGCGGCGCAACGGGCCGCGCTGTCGGATCGGAAGCGTGTGAGAGGTGGGAATTCGTCAGTGCCATGGCCGCTCAGTCTGTGTCAGTTGCGCGCCACCGGTGGGCGCAAGGCTCGGCTGGGCGCTCTGCCCGCCCGCCAGAAGGATGAGCTCGTGCTCGGAGGTGTCCTCGAGCGCCCGCTCCGCCACGCAGCGGCCGTCCCGCATCACCAGGATCCGGTCGCTCACCGCGAGCAGCTCCTCGAATTCGGACGAGACGATGAGCACTGTCATGCCTGCGGCGGACAGCTCGCGCACAAGCCGGAGGATGTCGGTCTTCGCGCCAATGTCGATGCCCGCTGTCGGTTCGTCGAGAAGGAATACCCGGATGTCGCTGAAGAGCCATTTGGCGATGGTCACCTTCTGCGCATTGCCGCCGCTCAGCTCGGTCACCAACGCTTCGGGCGAAGGCGCCTTGATCTTCAGCTTGCGGATCGCCTCGGCGCCGCGCGCCACCTCATGGCGGCGCACCGGCAGCCAGCGGCGCCAGGAGACGCCGGCCAGAGCCGGCAGCGTGGTGTTGCGCCAGATCTCGAACTGCGGCACCAGGCCCTGGCGCGCGCGGTCCTCCGGCACCAGACCGATGCCCGCCTTCACCGCCGCCATGGTCGATCGGCCGACCGCGCGGCCCGCGACGGCGACGGTACCGGTGGCGTCGGGATCCGCGCCGAAGATGGCGTGCAGCAGCTCGCTGCGGCCCGAACCCAGCAGTCCCGCAATGCCGAGCACCTCGCCGGCCTTCAGCGTCAGCGAGATCGGCTGGAGCTTGCCCGGCGAAGCGAGCGAGCGCAATTCGAGCGCTACCGGTGCGTCCGGCCTGCGCGTCCTTGCGGAGGTTCGTTCCAGTGTCACCAGTTGCCGACCGACGATGGCCTCGGCGATGCGGGTTTCGTCCATGTCGCAGGTCTGCGCTCGCATGACGGCCTGGCCATCGCGCAGGATGGTGAGGCAATCGGTCAGGGCCACCACTTCATCGAGAAAGTGCGAGACGAACAGGATGGCCTTGTTCTCGACCCGGCTCAGGCGCCGCACGGTCTGGTAGACCACCTCGCGCTCGTCATTGGCCAGCGAGGCAGTGGGTTCGTCCAGCACGATCAGGTCGGCCCCGGTGCCCAGGGCCTGGAAGATCGAGACCATCTGGCGCTGCCCGATGGCGAGCTCGCCCACGAGACGGTCCGGGTCGAGCCGGTAACCGACTCGGTCGCAGAGCTCGTCGAAGCGCGAGCGATAGGCCGCATGACGGCGCCAGCGGCCTTCGTCGCCCAGGAAAACGTTCTCCAGCACCGACAGCGTCGGCACCAGGGGCACGTGCTGGTGGACGGTCGCCACGCCCATCGCGCTCGCTTCACGCGGCGACGACCATTGAACCGGCTCACCCTTCCACAGGATCTTGCCGCCGGACGCCGGGAAGGCCCCCGACAGGATCTTGATGAGCGTGGATTTGCCAGCGCCGTTGGCTCCCAGCAGGCCGTGCACCATGCCGGGCTCGATCACCAGGTCGACACCGCGCAAGGCCACCACGGCCCCGTTCAGGAAGGCCTTGCTGAGTCCCTGCAGCTGCATCAGCGGGACATGCTGTGTCACCGGCATCGAACCCGCTCCTCGACGGTCAAGTGCTGCACCTCGGGATCACCACTCGGCCGGGCACGCGGCCAGGTTGTCCTTGGTGATCGCCGGCGTGTCGTACGAGATGTATTGGGCCTTCTTGGTGTTCTTGCCGGTCGCCGCGTCGTAGAGCGCCTTGGCCGCCAGCCGGCCGATCGTGGCGGGCTTGGTGCAGACCGAGCCGTCAATCTCGCCATTCTTGATGGCGTCATTGCCGAGCTTCGAGCCGCCGCCGGTCGAGACCAGCTTCACATTCGAGTTTGCGGCCCGGATCGCGCGCGAGCAGCCGAGGGCCATGTCGTCGGCGTGGCTGAAGAACAGATCGAGGTCGGGGTTCGCCGTCAGGATGTTCTGGCAGACCGCCTCGCCCTTGGCCGGCGTCCAGTCGGTCGGCTGCGAAGCCACGATCTGGAATTTCACGCCCGCCGCAGTCAGTGCCTTCTTGAAGCCTTCGGTGCGCTGCCGAACCACCGCGAAGCCGGGGGCACCCTCGATGATGCCGATCTTTACCGTGCGGCCCTTGGGCAGGAACTTCACGGCCAACTCGCCCGCACGCTCGCCGGCGACCACATCGTCGGTGATGACGAGCGCCGTGAGCTTGGAGTACACCTGCTTCACCGGTACCTTGTCGGTGTCACCGATCTGCGCGGCAGAGGCAACGAAATTGATCTTGGCATCCGTCGCCCGGTCCACCCATCCCAGGGCCACCACCGAGTCGGTGGCGATGATGGTGATGCCATCCACCTTCTGCGCGATCAGGTCCTCGATGGCATTGCCCTGGCGCTCGACGCTGGCCCGCGCGTCGATCACGACGGTCTTGCAGCCCAGCTCCTTGCAAGCCTCCTGGAACCCCTTGCCCAGCGCCGCGTCGTACGGGAACTGCATGCTGTTGGCCACATAGCCCAGCGTGATGTCCTTGGCGCCTGCCGCGCCTGCCACGAGCGCCAATGCAGCGGCGCCAATGGCCACCCCTAGCGTCTTGATCTCTTTCATGCCTGTCTCCAATTTGAATAGTTAAGTTTTACGTTGGCTGTCTCTTGCCGCACTCCGCCTGCCAACCACGCCGGAGCGGCCCATGCCAGTCATGCCCATCCACGGGCCGGCACGCCCTCTTCTCGAGTGCCCGGCTCTGCGGCAACCGCCCCGCTGGCAGACCGCCGTCCCAATCGACTGGGAGTCACTGGGGTCGGCGGATTATTTGCGCCGCCTCTGGTCAGGTCGAGTCGGTTTTTCTGGTGTCGAAGGTAAGCGCGCCTGAAGCACGCCGAGGGTTCGACCTCAGATGCCGGCGGTCTGTCCACCGTCCACCACCATGGCGTGACCGGTCACGAAAGCCGCCTCGTCGGAGCACAGCCAGAGCACCGTTGCTGCAATCTCTTCGGCCTTGCCCATGCGGCCGATCGGCTCCTGCGCGATCACCCTGGCGCGGCCCTCCGGCGTGCCCTGGGTGTAGCGCTCGATCATCTCGGTGTCGATGATGCCGGGGCACACCGCATTGATCCGGACCTTGGACTTGGCATATTCCAGGGCAGCCACCTTGCTGATGCTGGTGACGCCGAACTTGGACGCGCAATACGACGATTGCCCCTGGATGGCGAGCACGCCGGCTCCTGACGACGTGTTGACGATCGCGCCGCCGCCGCCCTGGACCATCAGCGGAATCTGGTACTTCATGCAGACGAAGACGCTGCGCAGGTTCACCCGGATGATGCGGTCCCAGACCTCTTCGCTGAGGTCGGCCAGTGAGGTGGCCGGCTGTTCGATGCCGGCGTTGTTGAAGGCGAAGTCGAGCCGGCCGAAAGTCCGCATCGCCTCGTCGAGCGCCCCGCGCACGGCGTCCCCGTTCGACACGTCGCAGCTGGCGGCCAATGCGCGAGCGCCAA
>NZ_VIDT01000619.1 GCF_006519715.1 Ideonella azotifigens | reverse complement strand
AACCTGCCGGCCTACATCGTCTTCAACGACGCGACGCTGGCCCAGATGGCCGCCGAAGCGCCGGCCACGCTGGACGCACTGGCCGGCATCAGCGGCGTGGGCGCGAAGAAGCTCGAAGCCTACGGCAAGCAGATCCTGCGCGTGCTGGGCGACCTGGGCGGCTCCGGCGGCAGCGGCGCCGGGGATTTCGACGATGCCGGCGCGATGGGCGACCCGGACGATCCGGGCGGTTTCGAGGACTTCGATGGGCGCTGAAGGCCTGAACCTGGCCGGCAGCGATCGAGGGTTCAGCCGGCGCCTGGCAGGGGTTCTGCGTGCACCTGGTTGCGCTGCGCGTTGCGCTTCGCCGCCATCGCCAGCGCTGCGGCCGCTTCCAGGGTTTGCTGCACGCTTCGTTTGGCGCTGGCATGCGCCACGCCGACGGTGATCGTCAGCACCGCCGCGGTCGGCGAGCCAGCATGGGGAATGGCCAGCGCCTGCACCGCCTGGCGCAAGCGCTGGGCCACCGCCAGCGCGGCGCCCGGGTCCGCGGCATGCAGCAGCACCACCAGCTCTTCGCCACCTTTGCGGAAGGCCTGGTCCTCCTGACGGATCGTCGCTTGCACCGCTGCCGCGACCGCGCGCAACGCGGCGTCACCAGCGGTGTCGGTGTGCAGGTGGTTGAATTCGCCGAAGTGATCGATGTCGAGAAAGGCCACGGCGATCTGATCGGCCTCCGCGGTGGCCAGTGCTTCGTCCAGTGCGCGGCGGTTGCGCAGGCCGGTCAAGGCGTCGGTGCGGGCCTCGTCCAACAGCGCCTGGTTGCGCTGCTGCAGTTCGGCCACCGTCGCAGCCAGCTCACGGCGTGACGTGGCGACCGCGCGCGTGTCGTCGTCAAACACCACGACCTGGTTGCGGCCACGGGCCTTGGCGGCGTACATCGCCAGGTCGCAGGCACTCATCAGGTTGTCCGGGGACTGGCCCACGAAGCTGGTCACGCCGAACGAGGCCGAAACCTTGGCCGAGATCAGGTCCATTGGCGCGCTCAGCCTGGCGTTGGCGGCGTTGAGCCAGGCCACGGCCTCGGCCTGCGTCAGCCCGGGCAGGAAGATGCAGAACTCCTCGCCGCCCATGCGGGCCACCCAGCCGCCGTCTGGCAAAGCCTGTTGCAGGCGCTCGGCGGTGACCCGCAGCACTTCGTCGCCCGCGGTGTGGCCGAAGCTGTCGTTGAGCTGCTTGAAATGATCCAGGTCGGCCATGGCCGCTAAGCCGCGAACGCCGGCCCTGCGGGCTTCCAGAATGCGCTCGAACGCCACGTGGCGCGTCGGCAATCCGGTCAGCACGTCCTCGAACGCGGCGCGCGCCAACACGTGCGACGGGTCTTGCGTGCCCGAAGCATCCTGCCTGCGCCACAGGCGCCGCCACAGTCTGTGCAACATCCACAGCCTCCTCATGGCCCCATGATCCCTTGTTTGTGTGTTGGCTTGTCTTACAGATTGTGACCCGATGGCCGCGGCCTGCCCCCGTTCGGTCATGCCCAGGACATGTGCGGTTTTCACACTGCGGGCTCACCCACCCTGATCAAATTGGAGACAGCCATGACACATGTCCTCAGACAAGCCGCGTTGATGCTGGCCGGCGGCCTGGCGCTGAGCCTCGCCCAGCTGCCTTCGGCCCATGCCGGCAAGGTACAGCCTGTCACCACTTACCAGCTCGGGGTGCGGCCGATGTACCTGGTCGACCAGGTGCCCGACAAGGACCTGAAGCAGCGCCTGAAGGCCTGCGAGAACATTCCGGCGACCAAGAGCCAGTTCTCCATCAGCCACCGTGGCGCGGCAATGCAGTTTCCCGAGCACACCAAGGAAGGCTACATGGCCGCGGCGCGCCAGGGCGCGGGCGTGATCGAGTGCGACGTGACCTTCACCAAGGACCGCGAGCTGGTCTGCCGCCATTCGCAGTGCGACCTGGCGCAGACCACCAACATCCTGTCCATCCCGGACCTGGCCGCCAAATGCAGCGTGCCGTTCAGCCCTGCCGACCCGGCCACCGGCAAGCAGGCCACTGCGACCTGCTGCACCAGCGACCTGAGCGTCAGCGAGTTCAAGCGCCTGATGGGCAAGATGGAAGGTGCGAACCCGAACGCCACCAGCGTGGCCGAGTACATGAAGGGCACGCCTAACTGGCGCACCGATGCCTATGCCGCCACCGGCACGCTGATGACGCTCGCCGAGGCCATCGAGCTGTTCAAGCAGCTGAAGGTGGACATGACGCCCGAGCTGAAGGCCGCCAGCGTGCCCATGCCTTACCAGGGTGACTACACCCAGGAGAAGTACGCGCAGGCGATGATCGATGCGTTCAAGAACGCGGGCGTGCCGGCCAAGCGGGTCTGGGCCCAGTCCTTCAACATCAACGACAACTACTACTGGCTCCAGCACGAGCCGGACTTCGGCAAGCAGTCTGTCGCGCTGATCCCCGTGGACACGCCTGACCAGGTGCCCGCTGCCAAGGCCTTGCTGCCCGAGATGGCGGCCAAGGGCGTGAAGATCGTCGCCCCGCCGATCTGGGCCCTGCTGGCGCTGGACAAGAAGGGCAAGATGGTCGGCTCCGACTACGCCTACGCCGCGCGCAACGCCGGCATGAACATCATCAGCTGGTCGCTGGAACGCTCCGGCCCGCTGACCGATGGTGGCGGCTACTACTTCCAGAGCGTCACCCCCGCCGTCAAGGGCCCGGGCGACTACTACACCGCGCTGGACGTGCTGGCCAACGACGTCGGCATCATCGGCATGTTCTCGGACTGGCCTGCCACGGTCACGTACTACGCGAACTGCACTGGCCGCTGACGCAGGCCAGCGCCGGGCCGCCCCAAGCGGCCTGCGCAACCCGCTCGGCGGGTGGCCTCGCGTACTTGCGGGGCCGGGTGCGTCATTCCCCTACGCGAACTGCACGGGTCGCTGACGCAGGCCGGCGCTAAAAGCGTTCGGACAGTTCGACTGTGCCGCGGCGGCCGAGCTGGCTGCCGTGGCGTTCCAGCCAGTCGCCGGCCAGCGCTCTGCCCTGCTCGTGCAGCGCCTGGAAATAGGCCGGGTGCACGACCAGGCGGCTGTCCTGCGGCAGGCCGGACAGCAAGGCACCGCCGTCCATCAGGTGGAAGCGGGCGCTTGCCAACTGGCGCGTTCCGCGGTCCAGCGGCAGCCAGTGCTGGCGGGCCTGCTGCTGCCAGGCGGCCAGCAGGTTCATCTCGCGCAGGAAGGCGCCGTGGAAGCTCATGTCCAGCGCGCGGTGCTGGATCTGCGCGGCGCTGCGCAGCGGGCCTTCGTGCTGCAG
>NZ_VIDT01000618.1 GCF_006519715.1 Ideonella azotifigens | reverse complement strand
GCCAAGGCCACGCAAGCCGCTGCCAGTTCGCGATGCCGGCTCATTGCGCGCCTTTCTGCTGCATGCGCAGCATGGCCTTGTCGTAGCTGGCGTTCGGGGACTCGGCCTTGGCCTCGCGGTATTCGCGCAGCGCATCGCTCCATTGGCCGGCGTCCTCGTAGATCTTGCCGTTGTTGTAGTGCGAGCTGGCGCGCACCTTGGCGGCCGTGGGCCCGTTGGCCAGCGCAATGGCCTTGCGATTGGCCCACATGGCTTCGGCCACGCGGCCGGCTTTCTGGAAGGCCAGCCCCAGGTTGCTCCAGGCCTGGCCGAAGTTGCCGTCCAGCTCGATGGCCGCCTGGTACAGCCGGATCGCCTCGTCCAGGTTGCCGGCATGGTAAGCAGCTTCACCTTGCGCGTTCAGCGGGCGGGCATCGGCCTGGCTGGCGGCGCTGTAGCTTACCGCTGCGGCAGTTTGGCTCACGGTTTCCTGCAAGCCTGCAAGCTCCAGCCGGTCCTGGCTTTGCACGTACTTGATCGTGTTCAGGTCCTGGAATTCACCCGCCTCGGTCACCGCGAACACCGACCACAGGTTGCCCACCCGCTGCGGTGGCACGTAGTAGGTCTTCACCAGCGTTTGCCCCACGTAGACAAAGACCTTCGCGCCGCTCATGGACAGGCGCGCCGACTGCGGATCGGTGCGGTCCGAGAAGTTGTGCACCGCGTAAACGTAGCGTTCGCCCACGTGCTTGCGCGAGAGCGTGATGGTCTCGGGGCCGAAGCCTTGGGTGTTGTCCACGTCCAGCATGGCGTCCGTCCCGCGCATGTGGCTGAAGTAGACATGGTTGCCAGGGTAGACCACGTGCGAATCCAGGTCGCGCGGCTCGGCGCCCCAGTTCAGCACGATGCGCATGCCGTCCAGGTTGTTCATCACCGGGCTGATCGCGTAGGTCGTGCCTGCGCATGGGCACTTCACGACCAGGTTGGAGTAACCGGGCTTCTTGACGATCAGCAGCGCGTTGGTGTCGTCGGCGAAAGCGGTCGGCAGCGAGACCTGGCCCTGCGCGTTGGTGCTGCCGCTGGCCGACTGCTCGCCGTTCTTCTGCAGCGTGACCGACGCGCCCTCGATATGCTGGTCGCGCACCGTGGCGCTGAGGATCTGCACGTCAACGTTGGTGGCCAGCGCCGATGCGCAGGGCATGGCCAGCGTGGCTGCAATAAGGGCGGTGGAGACGGCAGAGAGACGGTGGAACATGGCTTGTCCGGGTGGTTGGGATGGCTTCAATGTAGAAGCGCAAACGCCCTTCACAGCGGAGGCTTTGCCGCCACCACGCGGCCTCTTTGTTCCGCCGCCCGGAGTTTTTCTTCCGCCCTTTTCCTCCGTTTTCTCGGTGTCCGTGTCAGGGCGCCAGCAACACCACTTCCTGCCCCGCGTTGACGGCGCCGCCCTCGCGGCAAGCCACGCGCCACACCTGCCCGGCGCAGGGTGCCACCACCGCGAACTCCATCTTCATGGACTCGACGATGACCAGCGTGTCGCCTTCGGCCACGCTGTCGCCTTCGTTGACCAGCACGCGCCAGACGCTGCCGGGCACTTGCGGGTGCACGGCGCGGGTGCCGAGGGGGCGTGGGCCGTCGTCGCTCGGCGTGTCGGCCTCGGGCTCGCCGACGTATTCGGCCTGGCCGGCCTCGCGCCAGCGTTCTCGCTCGGCATCGAAGGCGGTTTGCTGGTGGGTTTTGTGGGCGACGATTTCGTTGGCGTGTTCGACCAGCAGCGCGCGGTGGTCCTTCAGGCGGAAGGTCCCTTCTTCGATGCGCAGCCGCAGCCGGCCGGCGGGGAAGTCACGGCGCATCTGCAGCAGCTCGGCCTCGCTGACCGGATAGAAGCGGATCTGGTCGAAGAAGCGCAGCAGCCAGGGCTTGCCGGCTTCGAATTCCAGCGCACCGCTGCGCGCATCGCGCCAGCGGTTCCACATCTGCACCGTGCGGCCGACGAACTGGTAGCCGCCGGGGCCTTCCATGCCATACACGCAGAGGTAGGCGCCGCCAATGCCCACGGCGTTTTCCGGCGTCCAGGTGCGGGCCGGGTTGTACTTGGTGGTGACCAGGCGGTGGCGCGGGTCCACCGGCGTGGCCACCGGCGCGCCCAGGTACACGTCACCCAGGCCCATCACCAGGTAGCGCGCGTCGAACACGGTGCGGTGGACGGCTTCGATGTCCGCCAGGCCGTTGATGCGGCGGATGAACTCGATGTTGCTGGGGCACCAGGGCGCGTCCGGCCGCACGGACTGCATGTACTTCTCGATGGCCAGCTTCGTTGCCGGATCGTCCCAGGACAGCGGCAGCCAGACGGTGCGCGAGGGCACTTCGAAATCGCCGCTGAGCGGCAGCGCGTGGTCCGTGGCCAGCAGCAGTTGCAGCAGGGCCTTGCGGCTCAGGCGCGTCGGGTCGTGGTGCACCTGCAGCGAGCGGATGCCGGGCGTCAGGTCGATGATGCCGGGCAACTCGCCCGCATCGCGCCTGGCCTGCAGTGCCATCATCAGCGCATGCACGCGCATGCGCAGTTCCAGGTCCAGCACCTGCGGGCCGTATTCGACCAGCAGGTAGCGGTCGCCCGCCTGGCGCACCACCATTTCGGGCAGCTCGCCTTCGGCCGGGTCGCGCAACAAGACCGGGCTGTGAAGGGCCGTGACCTGGTCGGCTGGCGTGCCATCGGGCAGCTGGGGCCATGGCGCGTCCAGCGACTCGACCAGCGCGTCCTCGGCGGCTTGAAGTGCCGCAGCCTGTTCGGCATTCAGGCATCGGAATCGGATCGTGTCGCCTGGCCGCAGCTGGCCCAGCTTCCAGCGCTCGGCCGCCACGACCACGGCCGGGCAGACGAAGCCGCCCAGGCTGGGCCCGTCCGGCCCGAGGATGACCGGCATGTCGCCGGTGAAGTCGATCGCGCCGATGGCGTAGGCGTTGTCGTGCAGGTTGGAGGGATGCAGCCCGGCTTCACCGCCATCGGGCCGCGCCCATTCGGGCTTCGGGCCGATCAGGCGCACCCCCGTGCGGCTGGAGTTGTAGTGCACCTGCCAATCGGCGCCGAAGAAGGCTGCGATGTCGGCAGGCGTGAAGAAGTCCGGCGCGCCATGCGGGCCGTAGAGCACGCCGATGTCCCAGTGCTGCGCATAGGCAGGCGGCCGAACAGCGCCCCCAGGGCCGGGTCGCACCCGACCCGCCCCCCCAGGGGGACAAGGAAACTTGGGGCGGCCTGGCGTTTCCTTGAGGGCCGTGCCGGTTGGCGGCAGGCTCGTGTCGTCCGCGATGTGCAGGAGGTCGCCCGTGCGC
>NZ_VIDT01000617.1 GCF_006519715.1 Ideonella azotifigens | reverse complement strand
TGCGTGTCCTTCAGCGCCAGCCATTCGGCCTGGAAGGCGGCCACATCCACATCGGCATCGGGCTTGACTTCGGGCGGAACGGCGGCGGGCAAGGTCTGGATGCCGACCGGTTCGGCCGCGGCTGCCGGCGAGGCGAAACGGTCGATCACCGCTTGCCAGGCCACCAGGTCGGTGCCCGTGCGGGTGAAGACCTTGTGCACCGCGCCGCCTTGCGCATCGAAGAACTGCAGGCTGCGCTGGGTGTTGCCGTCGGCCAAGCGCTCGACCACCGCGAAGCCGTGGGCCCAGCGGCTGTAGAAGATGCGCAGGTCGATCTCGCGGCCCAGCACCAGCCCCATCTCGCCACCGGCCGGTCCGCTGGCGCTGGCAGGCGCGTAGACGCCAGTCTTCTCATGCACGCAGGAGGGGTTGCGGGTCAGTGCCATCAGCTCGCCGGCCGGCGCCAGCGCGCCGATCACGGCTGGCCATTCCGCGCGCAGCGGCGTGGCCTGTAGCGGCGACTGGTCTGCCGGGAAGGCCCCGGCATGCGCGGCGACCAACTCGCCTTCGGACACGCCCAGCGCTTCGGCAAGGTCTCGGTGGCGCGAGCGCGCGGCGCGGCGACCCTCGGCGAAGGCGATGCGCAGTGCTGCGAGCGATGGGGTGGGGGTGGCGGGCGAAAGGCTCATCTTGGGCTCCGGGAAGGTCTTCAGAAGTCGTAGCGCGCTGCAACCTGCACGCTGCGGCCAGGTGCGGTGTAGGCGTCTTTGACAGTGCTGCTGTCGGCCAGGCCGCGCACGTCGGACCAGCGCGTGTAGTGGCGGTCGAACAGGTTGCTGACATTGGCCTGCAGCGTCAGGGCGGGCAGCGGCTTCCAGCTGCCGCCCAGGTCCAGCGTGGTGTAGCCGGTGGGCGCGTGGTAGGTGGCGCTGGAGATCTCGCTCCTGGCCTTGCCCTGCACGTGCAGCGCGCTGGCGCGCAGCGACCAGTCCGCTGCCTCGTAGCGCAGGCCCAGCGTGCTGCGGGCGGGCTCCACGGTGTCCAGCGGCGTCTTCACGCCATCCGCCTCGCTGCGGCCATGCGAGATGGCCACGCCGCCGTTCAGCACCCAGCCGCTGCGCTGCCATTCGGCGCGCGCTTCGCTGCCGAGGATGCGTGCCTTGCTCAGGTTGATGTACTGGAAGACCAGCGGATCGGTCGGCGCGCCGGTGCCGCTGACGACCTGCTGACTGATGAAGTCGTCATAGCGGTTGTCGTAGTGCAGCACCTGGTAGCGCAGCTCGCCCCAGGCGCCGCGCACGCGGCCGCGCAGGCCCAGCTCCACGCTGTTGGCGCGCTCGGCCTTCAGGTCCGGGTTGCCGATGCTGGAGTAGAACTGCGCCGGGTTGGCAAAGCTGCTGTTGACCTGGTCCGGCGTGGGCGCGCGGAAGCCGCGGGCCCAGTTGACGTAGGGCGCAAAGGCTTCGTCAGCCCGCCAGATGGCGCCCAGGCGCGGTGTGGCGGCCTGGTCCGACAGCGAGACCGCCGTGCCGGTGTAGCCGGCCTGGCTGGCCGAAAGCTTGTAAGAGTCGAAGCGCAGGGCGGGGATGATGCTGATGGGGCCGGCCTCGATCTCGTCCTGCACGAAGGCGCCGGCCAGCGTGTAGGTGGTGTCGGGGAAAAGCTTGGGCGGGGTGATGCCGGTGAACTCGCCGGTGACCTTGGCCTGGCTCCAGTCCAGGCCGTAGCTGAAACGCTGGCGTGTGTCCGGTCCCAGCGCGGGCGTGGCGACGGTGCTTTCGAGCTGGGTCGAGAAGCCGAGCAGCTTCTGCTCGTAGTTGTAGTCGCGGCTTTGCGGCGAGTCGGTCGACACGCCGGCGGTGGTCAGCGTGCGCTCGGCCAGCGTGAGCTGGTGGGTGCTGGCGTCCTGCCAGTAGACCTGGCTGCGGGCGCGCTGCAGCCAGCTGCCGGCTTCGTCGTCGAAGCGGTGTTCCAGCGAGACGCGCTGGCGGTCCAGCTTGTCGTGCGCGTCCAGGTCGGTGGTGGTGGTCGTGGTGCCGCGCGAGCTGACGTCGCCGCGGGCGCTGTAGACCTCGGTGTCCTGCTTGCGCTGTTGGCTTTCGAAGCTCAGGCCCAGTTCGTGTTCGGGCGCCAGTGCATAGGAGACCTTGGCCAGCACCGCGGGGGCGCGGTAGCTGACGGGGTTGGGCGTCGTGCGGGTGCCGTCCTGCGTGTCCACGCCGCCCTGGTTGTCGGTCTCGTGGCCGCGGCGGGTGGTCAGCAGCAGCAGGCCTTGCCACCGCCCATCGAGGCCTTCGCGGCCCGCCAGGCCCAGCGTGGCGGCCCAGGAGTCGTCGACAGAGTTGTAGCCGGCGCGGGCGAAGCCGCCGAAGGTCTGGCCTTTTTTCAGCAGGTCGGCCGGGTCCAGCGTGCGCAGGCTGACCACGCCGGCCAGGCCGTCGCTGCCGTACTGGGTGGACGCGGGGCCGCGCAGCACTTCGACGCTTTGCGCAGTGTCCAGCACCAGGAAGTCGCCACGGCCGGTGCCTATGGGGCCGAAGGTGAAGCCGGCAGGGGTGCGCACGCCGTCGACCAGCATCATCACCTGGTTGCCTTCCAGGCCGCGGATGTTCACGCCTTCGTTGCCGGCACGGGCCGTGCCGCCGGAGGCATTGAAGCGCGTGGCCTGCTGGCGCACGGTGAGGTCCAGCTCGTCGTTGAGCAGGTCCTTGATGTCGCGCGCGCCGCTTTGTTCGATTCGCTTGGCCGGCAGCACCGTGACGGTGGCCGGCACGTTGTCGATCGCGCGCTCGGTGCGCGTGGCGGTGACGGTGAGCAGCGGCAGCGGTGCGTCGAGGGCAGCGGCGGTAGGGGCTGCGGTTGTTGAGGCGGCTTGCGCCCATGCGGACAGAGGCAGCATCGGGGCCACGGCCCCGGCCAGGCCCATGGCGAGTGCCAACGGCGTCTTGCGGATCAATTGCGTTCCAGAAATGAGGAGGCGGCAGGTGCTGGCGCAAGGCTGGCGGTGCCAGGCTGGAAGCGGGCGCCGGGGTCATCGCGGCGCTGCCCGCGGCAGAGCTGTCGAACGACCTGATGCAGGGCGTTTCAGCGGGCGCTTCCAGAGGATTAAATGATTGTAATGCGAATCACTCTCATTACAAGAGGCTCGCGAAGCTTCGGCGCGACGAAGGCCAGCTCAGTGAAGTGCGCTGCCGCCGGGCTGTTGCCAGCGTTTCCAGGTTGACGAGGGCAGCTCGCCGAACAGTTCGCGGTAGTCCTGCGAGAACTGGCCGAGGTGCCAGAAGCCTTGCGAGGTGGCCGCCTCTGCCACCGAGCGGGCTTCGCGCAGCGCCCGC
>NZ_VIDT01000616.1 GCF_006519715.1 Ideonella azotifigens | reverse complement strand
AGGCGTGTGGCTGCGCGCCAGCGAGCGCGCGCTAGCACTGGTGGACCAGGCTTTTGCGCGGCACGACAACCTGCGCCTGATCCGCCTGCATGGCGACTGCCACACCGGCAACGTGCTGTGGCGGGAGGAAGGCCAGTATGCCGGGCCGAACTTCGTGGACTTCGACGACTGCTGCATGGGCCCCGCGGTGCAGGACCTGTGGATGATGCTGCCGGGCGAGCGCGGTGCGATCGAAACCGCGCTGTACCACCTGCTGGACGGCTACCGCGACTTCGCCGATTTCGACGACCGCGAGCTGCTGCTGATCGAACCGCTGCGCACGCTGCGCATGATCCACCACAGCGCCTGGCTGGCCGAGCGCTGGTCAGACCCGGCCTTCCCCATCGCCTTCCCGTGGTTTGCCAGCCCCTCGTACTGGAACCAGCAGGCGACCGAGCTGCAGGAGCAGGTCGAGCGTATGAGCGACCTCTGATTCAAGCACCCCAACCGGAGCAGAAGCGCGGACGGCGCCGGGCCGCCCCAAGACGGCCGCGCCAACCCGCCCGGCGGGTGGCCTCGCGTACCCGCGAGACCGGGTGCCCCACTTCTGATCAGGCGCTGAGCAGGCGCGTCACGCGCTGCACATAGGCCGCCGCGTCTTCCAGCTGCCCACCTTCGGCCAGCACGGCCTGGTCGAACAGGATCTGCGCCAGGTCGTCGAAACGCGGGTCGTCCAGCATGCGCTTGACCAGCGCGTGTTCCGGGTTCACTTCCAGGATGGGCCGGGTTTCCGGCGCTTCCTGGCCAGACTGCTTCAAGAGCCGCGCCAGGTGACCGCTCATGTCGCCTTCCTCGACCACCACGCAGGCAGGCGAATCGACCAGCCGGTTTGACACGCGCACGTCCTTGGCGCGGCTGGCCAGCGCGGTCTTCAGCTTCTCGACCAGCGGCTTGAAGGCCTCGGCGGTTTCCTCGGCCTTCTTCTTCTCTTCCTCGTCCTGCAGCTTGCCCAGGTCCACCGAGCCCTTGGCCACGCTTTGCAGCTGCTTGCCTTCGAACTCGTGCAGATGCGAGAGCATCCACTCATCCACACGCTCAGCCAGCAGCAGCACCTCGATGCCCTTCTTGCGGAAGATCTCCAGCTGCGGGCTGCTCTTGGCGGCGGCCAGCGAATCGGCTGTGATCACGTAGATCACGTCCTGGCCTTCCTTCATGCGCGAAACGTAATCCGCCAGGCTCACGCCTTCGTCGGCATGGGTGGACGAGAAGCGCAGCAGCTTGGCCAGGCGCTCCTGGTTCTGGAAGTCCTCGCCAATGCCTTCCTTCATCACATTGCCGAACTCGCCCCAGAACTTCTGGTACTTGGCCTTGTCGTCGGCACTGTCGCTGTCGGCCAGGCTTTCCAGCATGGACAGGATGCGCTTGGTCGAACCTTCGCGGATCGCCTTCACATCGCGGCTTTCCTGCAGCAGTTCGCGGCTCACGTTCAGCGGCAGGTCGGCCGAGTCGATCACGCCCTTGACGAAGCGCAGGTAGACCGGCAGCAGCGTCTCGGCGTCGTCCATGATGAACACGCGCTTGACGTACAGCTTCACGCCGCCGCGCTTGTCGCGGTTCCACAGGTCGAACGGCGCCTTGGCGGGGATGTACAGCAGCTGCGTGTATTCGCTGCGGCCTTCGACGCGGTTGTGCGTGTAGGCCAGCGGCGGCTCGCTGTCGTAGCTGATCTGCTTGTAGAAGTCCTGGTACTCGGCGTCGGTCACCTCGCTCTTGCTGCGGCTCCACAGCGCGGCGGCCTTGTTGACCGTTTCCCATTCGTCGGTGACGATCTGCTTGGAGGCTTCCGCGTCCCAGGTCTCCTTCTTCATCAGGATGGGCAGCGAGATGTGGTCGCTGTACTTGCTGATGATGGACTTCAGGCGCCAGGTCGACAGGAACTCGGTTTCCTCGTCGCGCAGGTGCAGGATCACATCGGTGCCGCGCAGCGGCTTGTCAATCGTCTCCAGCTCGAACTCGCCGGTGCCTTCGGAGCTCCAGCGCACGCCCTGGTCGGCGGGCAGGCCGGCGCGGCGGCTTTCGACCGTGATGCGATCGGCCACGATGAAGCCGGAATAAAAGCCCACGCCGAACTGGCCGATCAGCTGCGCATCCTTCTTCTGGTCGCCGTCCAGCTTGGCCATGAACTCACGCGTGCCGCTCTTGGCGATGGTGCCCAGGTGGGCGGTGGCTTCCTCGGCACTCATGCCAATGCCGTTGTCGCGGATGGTCAGCGTCTTGGCCTCGGCGTCGAACAGCACGCGCACTTCGAGGTTGGGGTTGTCTTCGAACAGCTGCGGATGGTCCAGCGCTTCGTAGCGCAGCTTGTCGCAGGCGTCGGACGCGTTGGACACCAGCTCGCGCAGGAAGATTTCCTTGTTCGAGTACAGCGAGTGGGTGACGAGGTGCAGGATCTGCTTGACTTCGGCCTGGAAGGAATGGGTCTGCTTGCTCATGGGTCGCGAACGGGAAAAGGGGTTGGCAAAACGCCCCCACGAGCCAAGGCTCAGCGGGGGTTTGGCGGCCATCTGGGGCCGCGCTGTCGCTTTTCAAGCCCGCCAGTGTCGCCCCAGTTCAGCCGCTGCCCAATAACTTGAGATCAAAAACCCGCTCCGCCAGCCAGATCCCGGCCACGCTGGCGATCAGCACCGAGCCCACCGGCAGCACGCCATGCCGGTAGACGCGGCTGCCACGCAGCCACCAGGACAGCGGCAGCACGCAGATCACCACCGCCGCCTGGCCCAGTTCCACGCCCAGGTTGAAGCCCAGCAGCGAGCTGACCAGCGCGCCATTGCCCAGGCCCATGTCCTTCAGCACGCTGGCAAAACCGAAGCCGTGCACCAGGCCGAACACGAAGGTCATCTTCCAGCGGTCCTGGCCCTCAAGAAGATGCCGGGCCGCTCCCAAGTCTTCTTGACCCCCTCGGGGGGCCTGACGCGCAGCGGCAGGTTTGGGGGCACCAAGCAAGGGCCAGAGGTTGTTCAGCGCGGTGGCGATGACGCTGGCGGCAATCAGCGATTCGACCCAGCGGGTTGGCGGGTTGAAAACGTCCAGCACCGCCAGCGCCAGCGTGATCGAGTGCGCCACGGTGAAGGCCGTCACCACCTTGGCCACGCCGAGCAGCACCTCGCGCCCGTCCGGCGCCGGCTGCCACTCGCTGCGCAGCACCATCGGTGGATTGCGCCGCACGCGCAGCAGCACCGAAGGCAGCAGCAGCGACAGCAGGAACAGCACGTGGTCAGTGCCGATCAGGATGTGGTGCATGCCTTCGATGACAAAGCCAACGAAGCCGGACGGCGCTTCGCT